>NZ_WTLA01000059.1:0-1284 GCF_011378845.1 Pseudoalteromonas sp. Z9A4 | reverse complement strand
TAAGCGGACGGGAGCCGCAGTGACCAGGTGGCTGGGACTGTTTATTAAAAACACAGCACTGTGCAAAATCGCAAGATGACGTATACGGTGTGACACCTGCCCGGTGCCGGAAGGTTAATTGATGGGGTTATCCTTAGGGAGAAGCTCTTGATCGAAGCCCCGGTAAACGGCGGCCGTAACTATAACGGTCCTAAGGTAGCGAAATTCCTTGTCGGGTAAGTTCCGACCTGCACGAATGGTGTAACCATGGCCACGCTGTCTCCACCCGAGACTCAGTGAAATTGAAATCGCAGTGAAGATGCTGTGTACCCGCGGCTAGACGGAAAGACCCCGTGAACCTTTACTACAGCTTGGCACTGAACATTGAACCTACATGTGTAGGATAGGTGGGAGACTTTGAAGCAGCGACGCTAGTTGTTGTGGAGTCAACCTTGAAATACCACCCTTGTAGTTTTGATGTTCTAACGTTGGCCCCTGAATCGGGGTTACGGACAGTGCCTGGTGGGTAGTTTGACTGGGGCGGTCTCCTCCTAAAGAGTAACGGAGGAGCACGAAGGTTGGCTAAGTACGGTCGGACATCGTACGGTTAGTGTAATGGTAGAAGCCAGCTTAACTGCGAGACAGACACGTCGAGCAGGTACGAAAGTAGGTCATAGTGATCCGGTGGTTCTGAATGGAAGGGCCATCGCTCAACGGATAAAAGGTACTCCGGGGATAACAGGCTGATACCGCCCAAGAGTTCATATCGACGGCGGTGTTTGGCACCTCGATGTCGGCTCATCACATCCTGGGGCTGAAGTCGGTCCCAAGGGTATGGCTGTTCGCCATTTAAAGTGGTACGCGAGCTGGGTTTAGAACGTCGTGAGACAGTTCGGTCCCTATCTGCCGTGGGCGTTTGAGAATTGAGAGGGGTTGCTCCTAGTACGAGAGGACCGGAGTGAACGAACCGCTGGTGTTCGGGTTGTCATGCCAATGGCATTGCCCGGTAGCTACGTTCGGAACTGATAAGCGCTGAAAGCATCTAAGCGCGAAGCAGGCCTCGAGATGAGTTCTCACTAGACTTTTAAAGTCTCTGAAGGGCCGTTGAAGACTACAACGTTGATAGGCAAGATGTGGAAGTGGTGTGAGCCATTAAGCTAACTTGTACTAATTACCCGTGAGGCTTAACCATACAACGCCAAACGCGTTTTATGCGACAGTTTAGACAGAAGTTAATATGACTAAAGTAGATATTTACTGAAAGACTTAAAAAATATTATCAGATATTTTCCAAATTCAGTTAGT
>NZ_WTLA01000058.1:0-1363 GCF_011378845.1 Pseudoalteromonas sp. Z9A4 | reverse complement strand
TCATAGGTTGGATCTTAAGAAAACTTGAAGTTGAACTCTGTTAATGATCAAATAGTTACGCCAATAAAAACATGACTAAAAACAGAGTTCACATGCAGATTAACCAAGTTTCAAACCAATTAAAAGCCCTTATCTCAGAAAAACACCTCATTGAGCTTGCAAAAAACTCTGGATTTCAAGTTCGACACCGTTGCCTGTCGATCGTTTCTCTGCTCAAAGCCGTATTCAAAAGCTTATCTTGCCTGCAAGACGCTAACTTGTCAGATATCCATCAAAACTTGCGAACGCAGGCTGATTGCGCAATAAGTTATAAACCCTTTCATAATCAAATTCGAAAACCAGCCTTGACTGAGCTTGTCCGTGAGCTCGTTATTCAAGCGATGTCTAAATTGGCTGTAAACACGCTGGATAAAACCTTTTTTACCCAGCGAGGAATACAGCGAGTGTTATTGCAAGATGGTTCTTCATTTGCTCTACATGATGAATTAGCACAGGTTTTTGCTGGTCGTTTTACTGCTGTAAGTCCTGCCGCAATTGAGTTGCACGTTACCTATGACCTATTTAATGAACAACCCTGCGAATTAGATATTCGTCCTGATGTTGAAACTGAGCGCGCCTTTTTACCAGGTAGTCACACACTTGAAGATACGTTATTACTTGCTGATGCTGGGTATTTTGACTTAGATTACTTTGAGCAAGTAGCTCAAGATGGCGGATATTTTTTGATCAGAGCAAATAAAAACGTTAACCCAATCGTTACATCAGCTTATTGCGCGGGTATAGAACTTAAAGAAAAGAAGATTAAACTCAAAACGTTACTCGATAAATTCGCAAGCCAACCACTTGAATTAACAGTACGTTGGAAGAAAAATGGGCCCGAGTACAGGCTTATCTATCTACCGAATGAAAAGCGCCCCGTTTTCCTTGTTACTAATTTAAAAGAGGCACAGTTTAACTTTGACGAGCTACTCGATATATATGCAACTCGTTGGCAAATTGAGTTGTTTTTCAAAGAACTAAAGTCATGGAATAACCTTAAAGGGTTCATCACACGAGATCCTCATATTGCCGAATCATTGGTTTGGCTGAGCATATTGCAAACACTTATCAAGCGTTTTATCTGCCATAGTGCAGCGGCTATGTTTAAGTGTGCGATCTCGACATTTAGAGCGAGTAAGTGCAGTTATCTTTGGCTGGATGATATTCTGGATTGCATAGAACAAACACGGTGTAGCCATAAGATACATCGTGTACTTGAGTTACTAGCGGTAAATTGTAAGCGGCAACGCATTGAAAAAAATGATATTTGCCGTTTTAAGATAGGAAGTCACACGGTCTGTGTTCCTTAAGAACTAAGCTATGA
>NZ_WTLA01000057.1:0-1428 GCF_011378845.1 Pseudoalteromonas sp. Z9A4 | reverse complement strand
TAATGCCGATCAGTTAAGAAAATGACCGGTTGACCGATCCAAACGATCATGCAAAATCCGTAGTTAGGAAACTAACTACGGATTTTTTTGTGAATATAGAACAAGCACTGCAAGCAACACTTAAAGAAAGCAGCCGATACCATACCTTTGAAAAATTATCAGAAATTCTTGACCCTGAAATCATTGAACAAGGTTTTCAACAAGCTGGGATTGCAACCGTTCGTAAGCGAAGGTTACCGCTTGAGGCCGTTTTGTGGTCAGTTATTGGCATGGCATTGTTTCGAAAAGAATCGGTTTGGAATATCGCTAATAAGCTAGATATCATGTTACCAGGCAAGAACCAACTCGTTGCTCCAAGTGCGATGGTACAGGCGAGACAAAGGTTAGGTGATGATTCCGTTAAACACGTTTTCAATAAATCTGCTCAATCAATGTATAAGCAACAGTCATTCGAAACATGGAATGGTTTGAACCTATTAGCTGTTGACGGTGTTGTGTGGCGAACAGCCGACACGCCTGATAATCGTAAAGCCTTCTCTTCTGGTAGCAACCAATACGGTGATACAGCCTTTCCTCAAATACGCATGGTCTGTCATATGGAATTGACCAGCCATCAACTGCTCAGTAGCGAGTTTGATAACTATAAAACCAACGAGATGAAATTAGCTGAGCGTTTAATTGAACGTACACCAGATAATTCACTGACTATGTTTGATAAAGGATATTATTCTTTAGGCCTGTTAAATCGTTGGCACCAAACTGGGAAGATGAGGCACTGGCTGATACCAGCAAGGCCCGACTTACAGTATGAAATCATCTCCAGCGCGGGTAAAAATGACCATATCATTGAATTGAAAACAACAAAGCATGCACAAAAAAACTTTCCCGATGTTCCTGAAACGATTAAAGCGAGATTAATCAGTAAAACAATAAAGGGCAAAAGCTACCGTATATTAACCTCGATGACGGATAGATTGCGTTATCCAGGTAATGAAATTGTTGAATTATATTGTCATCGTTGGGAGATAGAGCTTGGGTTTAGAGAAATCAAACAAACCATGCTTGATAGCGCATACCATTTAAGAAGCAAGCGTCCAGACATGGTGCGTCAGGAGCTATGGGGCGTGTTACTCGCCTATAATTTAATACGAAGAATAATGACGATGGCGGCGACAGTTACAGGGATATGGCCTAACCAGCTTAGTTTCTCTAGCAGTTCGATGGCTGTCATTCAGTATTTCTCGTCAGTATCTATAATGAGTCCAGGGAACATTCCAATACACTGGCAGCACTTACTCAATACACTGGTCTTATTTAAGCTTCCAGCTAGACGAGAGGATAGAAGATATCCCCGATGGGTTAAGCCAAAACCATCTAAGTATCCCCATAAAAAGAAAAATGCCAGTCAGCTTAACTGACTGGCATTAG
>NZ_WTLA01000056.1:0-1817 GCF_011378845.1 Pseudoalteromonas sp. Z9A4 | reverse complement strand
GCGTTGAGGCTGTAGAATTACTCTTTTTAGGAACGTATCCAACTATTTTTTTGTTGGTTGCTTTTTAACCTTGAATCCATCTGTTCGCTGTGATCTAATAGATATTATTCACCCATGGTAAACTGTTATGGCTAACTATAAGCCTGACTTATCCTGTCAAAATAAATTCATTCCTATCAATTTCGCTGAGCAAATTTTGCCAGGCACATTTGAATATGCCCTTTGTTATATCGTCGAAAACAAACTCGATTTATCGGGCTTTGACGCGTGGTACAACAATGACAAAACGGGCGCTGCTGCGTATTCGCCTTCGGTAATGCTAAAGATTATTTTACTGGGTTATGCACATGGTTTTATCAGTAGCCGCCGAATTGCTAAAGCGTGTGAGACGAACATTTTATTTATGAGTGTGTCGGGAGATATCCAGCCGCATTACACATCAATAGCGGGCTTCGTGGCTAAAATGCATGAACAGATTGAGCCACTTTTTACGCAAGTGCTGATGATATGTGATGAAGAAGGCTTGATAGGCCGTAACATGTTTGCCATTGATGGGTGTAAATTAAAGTCCAATGCGAGTAAAGAGTGGAGTGGCACATTCGATGAGTTAGGCCGCAAAAAAGCAAAACTAGAACGCGCAAGCAAACGTATTATTGAACGCCACCAATCACAAGATGGACTGAGTGAAGAGTTAATAACTCAGGATTTAAAACAAAAAGAGAAGCTGGATAAAAGTGCAGATAAAATCACCGAGTTCTTAGCCACTCACAAAGAAAAAACAGGCAGTAAAGGCAAGCCAGTTAAAAGTAATATCACTGACCCTGATAGCGCGAAGATGACGACCTCAAAAGGGACAATTCAAGGCTATAACGGCATAGCGATAAACGATGACAAACATCAAATCATCCTGCAAGCACAAGCGTGGGGCTCAGTGGGTGAGCAACAAACCCTACAGCCAGCTGTTAAGCAATTAAAGCAGCAGCTTGATAAATTGAACACTGACAAACCCAAAGACGAGCACACGATTAAATTCACCGCAGACAGTGGGTTTAACAGCGAAGTGAACCTTGAATATATGGCGAAAAGTGGGTTCGATAGCTACATTGCAGATAATCAATTTAGAAAACGAAATCCGCTGTTTAAAGACAGTGAAACATATGAAACAGAGCAAGAAAAACGCCGACTAAAACGCAGTAAAGGCAAGCCACGATTATTTACCTCAGACGATTTTCATTATGATGAAGCAACTCAAACCTGCCGCTGCCCCGCAGGCAATGATATGTGGCGAAGTGGGGTTAATGTAAAAAGTCATAACCAGCAATACACGCGATTCTGCGGTTACTTAAAAGACTGTAAAACCTGCCCGCTACAGCAGCAATGCATGCGAAAACCACCGATAGAAAGAGGACGACAAGTTCAGTTTATAAATAATGAATCGCGCAAAAAGCTGAGCTATGTTGATAAGATGAAAGTAAAAATAGATAGCCCCATAGGGCGACGACAATACAGTAAGCGATTAGGCTGTATTGAACCCGTGTTCGGCAATATTACCGTCAACAAGGGCATGAATAAATTGACCTTGCGGGGTCAAACGAAAGTTAATACGCAATGGCAACTGTATTGTCTTGTTCATAATATAGAAAAACTGCAAAACACGATGCATTAAGAAGGGGAAGCTCCTTTAACCTAAATAAAAGCCACTCAACCACTCGTAATCCCTTCCAAAACGCCAATTTAAACAACACCAAACACTTCTTTATATGCTGCGTAAAAATACAGTAATCGATTGAACCAAAATAGGAACTCAGCTATGGTTT
>NZ_WTLA01000055.1:0-1902 GCF_011378845.1 Pseudoalteromonas sp. Z9A4 | reverse complement strand
CCGCGCCAAGCATTACCGTAAATGCGCCATTATTAACCAACGACAGCACGCCAACAGTTACAGGCACCAGTGATGCACCTAACAGCACCGTTACGGTTACATTTACAGATGCAGCGAATACAGTACAAAGCATCGACGTACAAACCGACACCAATGGTAACTGGAGTGTGACACCAACAGGTACATTAGCTGCAGGTAATTACAGCGTCAGCGCCAGCATCACCGATGCTGCAGACAATACAGGCACCGGCACAGACAATGGTGAAGTAGATGTAACACCGCCAGCACTTGCTTTTACGCCAACGTTTGAGCTTGGTTTATTAGTTACCTTAAGCGGTACTTCTGATTTACCAGCAGGCAGTGAAATTACTATTACTGAGCAACTAGTTAACGGTGGTATTGGTGCAACATATACCACTACAACGGATACGGATGGTAATTGGTCATTAGTCGGGTTAGATGTATCTTTACTTGATGTTGGCTCAGTGATCGCAACAGCCATAGATGCCGCAGGTAACACCCGTACGATTAGCTCAGATGACTTTGATAGTACACCACCGATACTGACCGTGAACATTGATGCACAAAGCGACAGCAACACACCGGTTATAAGCGGGACAAGTGATGCAGGTGAGGGTGCACAAGTAACTATTGTGGTTACTGATAGCGCAGGCAACCCGCAAACCATCATCGCTTTAGTGGATGCAAATGGAAACTGGAGCGCCATACCAGCGAAACCGTTAAGCGAAGGTGAAAGTACTATTGAAGTAAGTGTTCGCGACAGCGTCGGCAACGAAACGACGCTCAGTGATACCACTACCATAGACACGCAAGCGCCCACGTTAACCTTCCAAACCGTGGGTGACATTAGCGACTTAACCCCTGAGCTACAAGGCACCAGTAATGAAATTGGTGGCACCGTTACACTTACTATCACCGATAGCCAAGGCGCTGAGCAAACGATTACCACCGTTGTACAAAGTGATGGTCATTGGGCTATTGAAGTATCAAACGCGCTTGCCCAAGGCGACTTCACCGCTGTTGCGAGCATAACGGATGCTGCAGGCAATGAGAGCACAGCAAATAGCAGTGGCAATGTTGATACTGTTACACCAATCGTCACCGTTGACGCATTGGGCTTAGGAAACGACAGCACACCGACTGTTAGCGGCACCTCGACGGAGCCCGCAGGCACGGTTGTAAACATTGTTATCACCGACAGTAATGGTGATGAACATCCAATTACCGCCACGGTTGATGCAAGCGGTAATTGGCAAGCAACCAGCCCTGAATTACCGGATGGCAGCTACACCATACAAGCCAGTATCACCGATGACGCAGGCAACACCGGCGGCGCCACACAAACGGGCACCCTTGATACCTTAGCACCAACATTGACGTTAGACACCGTAGGCGCCACTAACGATAGCACGCCAACAATTAGCGGGACATCAAACGCCCCAGCAGGGACTGTTATTAGTATTAGCGTGAGCGATAGCAATAACACTGAACCGTTCATCGCAACAGTGCAAGCTGATGGCAGTTGGTCAGCGGATGTACCGAACGCATTAACGGATGGTCCGCTTACGATTGAAGCCAGTGTGAGTGATGTCGCAGGTAACACCACCACGTTAAGTGAAGGTGCGACACTCGATACGAATGCACCGAGTATTAGTATTAACACGCTGGTTGATACCAATGACACCACGCCAGAGATTCGTGGGATAAGTGATGCAGCTGATGGCACAACCATCAATTTAAGTTTTACCGACAGTGCTGATAACATCACCACCGTCACGACCACGGTAACGGGTGGCGTATGGAGCGTCGATGCACCCAGTGTACTAGCCGAAGGCGCATACACCGTAACAGCGACCGTGGATGATGGACTGGGCAATATTG
>NZ_WTLA01000054.1:0-2065 GCF_011378845.1 Pseudoalteromonas sp. Z9A4 | reverse complement strand
TTTACGTCTGCAGAAAAGTGAAATGTGCGCAATTAACACACACTCACATCAACACCTATCACGTAGGGCGGGCGTAGCGACTACCGACGCTAAAATCACAGCAAAATCCCTTAATATCTCAGTCGGCCAATAAAGTAGCATTTGCAACGTGACTCTCCACCGCTGTGGGTACTATGACATTACACAAGCTTCACATTGTAGAAAGCCCGGATCTAACGATTCGGGCTTTTTTACGTCTGCAGAAAAGTAAAATATGACAAATAATCCTCACTCATTCACAGCCTATCAAGTAGGTCGGGCGAGCGAAGCGATTCGCGACGTATAGAGAGTCCCGCATTTACCATGTGACTCTCCACCGCACAGGCACTACGACTTCCTACGGTGAAGTTCACGACTCTAAATGCGAGAAAGCAGTTTTTCAAATTATCGTGCGAAAGGTTATTTCATTTTTAGTTGATCAATACTTACTTTGTAGTACTTATTATTTTCCTAAGCTTTACGTAATTTAAGTTTATGCTCGATTTATTGATCAGCGAGTATATGGAGTATCAGCCTTTTAACTGCGCGAATACGATTGCTTTTTAAATTATTTAAGTGAGTAACACTAATCACATGACGTTTAGCTATGATACTGAAAATATCGCCAGATTGAATGATGTAGCATTGCCATTAAATGTAATCTTTACTTTTTGATTTGCGCGCATCGCTTTAAACTATTTTACGAGTGAGTATTTTTAGATGGTATGTATTGTAAAACTCAGTTAAATTAACAGAGTTACAATAAGTTATCGATTTAGTATTGGCCAAGCAGGCTTATTTTTTAGGGATGATGGATGCGTTTAATCTTACTTTTTTTATTTTTATCGACTTTGCTGAACGTAAATATTGTCGCAGCTACGCAAGTCGCACCTCCTGTAAATATAGCTCCTTCGTTACCTAATACGCAGAGAAATCATGATTTGGTATACCAGCAATTATTTAGTATGCACAGCCAACTTGCTAGTTTGGATGAAAAACTACAACAACAAAAAACACTCGGTAATGATGTTAAAACCCTAGAAGCGGCGCAGCAAGCGCTAACAATTCAACTATCTAGATTCCAATCTCAACTCGACGCGCAAAAGAATCTACAAGCTAATAAATTTACTGGTTTTAATGGGCGAATTGGTGATTTAAAAGACTCAATAAATTGGTGGTTTTCTATATTAACGATTTTTCTCGCATTGGGCGGTTTACTTATTTATAAGCTAAGTAGAAAAGAAGCAGAAAATGTAGCGCATCAACAGATGGAAGGCTTTATTAGCAGTAATGCGGATGAAATTTTAGCCAATGCGCAAGTTTCTCTGGAAAAGCAATTAGGTGAGGCTAATACATCTGTTGAATACTTAAAGAAATATATCGATGAAGCCCGTCAGATTATCGAAGAGAAGAGAAAAGAAGTTGAAGCAGCGGCTGATGATGTGCAAAGGTCTATTGCAGAGAAACAAGAGCCAAACCCTGAATCATTAAGAATATTAGAAAATAGCACTAATAAAATAAGTAAAGGGCACACAACTGCGCGTGAATACCTAAATCTAGCAAGTGTTGGTTATGGGAAAAAGAACTATAAAGAGACTCTAAAATATCTAAATTTAGCTATTAAAACTTTGAAAGATAGTGAAAAACAAACTCGATTTCATGCACAGCTGTTATGGAATACAGCTATTGCCCATTCTATGTTGAAAAATGTAAATGCTGAACTTAAATCTTATGATGAGTTAATACAAAACTTTAAAAGTATACATAATGAAGAGAGTTGGGATTTTGTTGCAAGAGCGATGTTAAACCAAGGTGTCGTTTATGCTAAGCAAGGCAAACCTGATGACGAGCTCAACAGTTACGCAACCTTGATTGAGCAGTTCAAAGGTTCATCGAATGAAGATCTTCAAATTGAGGTGGCTAAAGCGATGGCTAACCAAGGCATTACTTATGGTCAGCAAGGCAAACCTGATGACGAGCTCAACAGCTACGCAACCTTGATTGAGCAGTTCAAAGGTTCATCGAATGAAGAGCTTCAAATTGAGGT
>NZ_WTLA01000053.1:0-2999 GCF_011378845.1 Pseudoalteromonas sp. Z9A4 | reverse complement strand
TATCACCTTTACCGCCAACAACTTGCTCTTCTTGTGATTTTTCTAATGAAAATGGGTGCATTTTCTTTTCCTTATTTACTTTCTCATGGATGGCATTACTGCCGGTTTTATTACGTGATACTCCGCCAAGAATTCACATAACGTTAAAACTAATCTTTTTGTTTAACCAATTTCATGATTACGGGAATAACTTTCGGATAGCTTGTAAACAATCTACCCAATTACCATCTTCGTCCCAACCTAGGCCACCATTTACTGATTTCAGTTGAACAAGACTTAACTCTTTCATGTATATTTCCTTTTTATCAATTATTAATGTTCTAACATGTAATCAACTATATAATCAGATATTGGAATACCTGATTGCTTTTCAAAACCAATAAACATGGGAGAAGGGTTCGCTTCTAAAAAATAATACTCACCGCTTTCGTTCCTTCTCCAATCTATAGCTGTCCAGCTGAGATATAGCTCTTTAGTTATCTCTACAGCTTGGCTATTTATTAACTCAGGAGTATCAATAACTATTAATTCAGCGCTATTATCTTCTCTAAAGTCCGCCATGTTGCTTTTTAGTTCAATGGATATAATGTACTTACCAACTACATAGGTTCGTATATTTGTCCCAGCAATAAACTCTTGCACTGTAATGGGAGACTTAGCCAATGCTGTTTCGACCCTTCCTGTTTCTAAATGGGACTCTGTCAACATTTCAGTATGTGCGCCACCGTAAACAGGTTTAAAAATACTTTGATCTAATTTTTTATAGATATCTTTTATATCTTCTAAGTTATTACCAATATACGTTTGCGGTATTTTGATACCTAAATCTTTTATTTTTTTCAATTGATAGGGCTTTTCTTGATGGTGTTGAAAAGCTTCCCAACTATTAACCCACTTAGTACCATTTTTTAAGTAAAACCATGTTCTTAAGCAGGCCATACTATCCTTTGCAGCAACACCCTGCTCAGTCATAAAGGTAGCCCGAGTTTCTTCATCAGATACACCCGAAAAGCTACGCCAAAAAACGGCTTTAATATCACTTAAGTTAATAAGCGTGCCGCAACTTAAAGTTAAACTGCCATAGCCATCATTAGGTGAAAAACTAAATTTTACTTTTCTTGGAAAGTCATGCGTTTGCAGTAAATATGCATCTACATTTCTCGCTTTTAATTTATTTAGTATTTTTAGAGCATGCTCATCATGTAACTGCCCAATAACAATATAAGCCATTTATAAACCCTATTAGTTAAGTGTGTAATAATCTAAATTGCCCATATCGCTTTCCGCTATGTTAAATATTTGACAGCTATTACTTATCACACCGTCTGAATCTAAATAACTGTCGATACAATCGGCTGCAATTTGCTTATCTAAAAAGCGCTCAAGTTCATATTCTGATTGGAAGTACTTAGCCATTTTATTATTCCTATTTTATTATTTTTGGCTGTAACAACTACGCTTTCAAATGTGCATATAAAATCAGCCAATTACTGGTTTAGAATTCAAATTCATGTCGCTCTATGTTTTCGACGGGATTAATAATGAGCGTATTTTTTAAATTTAGCAAAAGCCAAATAAGAGTAAGTTACATCTAAAAATCAATAATTTAACTTAAAACATTATTCTTTTATAATTTTATTTTATGGTCTAAATATGAAATAATCGTTTTGATAAGAGCTGCATATTATTTAATTAGTTGGTGAATTGATTGGGGCCGTTTCAACTATGAGTAGCAATGTTTAAAGTTTAGGAAATGACTATTTATGAATAAAGTAAACGCTTTTTTATAGATATAAGGATGATTCGTAAAAAGGTTTTATCGAAAACTTAATTGGCAAATTCAACTGGGATTCTCATTAAAACTATTATTTAAAATCTTGATCAGCAATTAACAATAAAATCACATTTTGAATCAAGCTTAGAATAAAAACCGCAATGTCAATAAAGTGATAAAAATGCCTGCTAAAGGGAAAGGTTTTGAATTACTCTGTCATCTTAAGTTATTTAGTAAGGGGTGGCAGAAAAGTGATTTAATATATGACCATAAAAAGGAGTTGTTTTTATCAATAAATCAACAATCACTGGCTCAAAAATGTAGATGTATGTCCGCTTACCAACGAAAAACCGAAGCAATCAATATGGTAACTATAGAAGAGCATGGCCTAATAAATTATTACCCGGATAGGAGGCTATAGTAACCTGGTGATGAAAGCCCCTAAAAAATTTAAAGCACAATAGATAAGCGATAGTTAGCGCTGGCAATAAGCTCAGCTATTTGGCTTGAGGGCCCATTAGTAATCAGAGTTTAATGCTTGGAGTTGATACAGCGTTATTACTTGTTAACCGTTTCTCAATAAAAGAGCGTACTCTCAATCGAACCACTGTATAAAAGGCTTTGATTGCAGCCAAAGCTTAGATCTCACATTACCTAAACAAGGTTATAAAATAATTAATTTATGGGTCTATTACCCATACCAGGGCTTAGGTTATATAACACCAATAAAAAGCTGTAAAAGCTAAACAGCGAGAACGCTACAGCTGGTCGTCGTTAAAAATGGAGGGGATTACCTGCCCTTTGTCTATATATTAAAGCTCGCAGTTTTTGAGGGCAAAAAAAAGGAGCATATCTGCTCCTTATTCATCTCATTTCTCGCAATAAGTTAATATTACTTCTCCGCCAAGAGGGGTAATATTATTTTTTAGATTCAAAAATACCAACCATCTTACTAAAAATTTCATCGATTTTATCCGCTACACTTTTAGTACCACCGTTAATATTAAATATCTCTTTCTTATTTAAAGTTTTCATTAAATCAACCTAAACAATCAAATACATCATTAATAGTATCAATAATACTATCAACTATTGATTTACCACCATTCACTTCCTCTAACTGTACTGCGTTTAATTCTTTCATTTTATTTTTCCTATCTGATTATTTAATTTTGATACCAACACATACACCATAATAATGGTCAACAAGCATAAAAACTGGACT
>NZ_WTLA01000052.1:1246-3205 GCF_011378845.1 Pseudoalteromonas sp. Z9A4 | reverse complement strand
TTAGCCTGCTCCGTCCCCCCATCGCAATTATATCGAGTACAGAAATATTAATCTGTTTCCCATCGACTACGCCTTTCGGCCTCGCCTTAGGGGTCGACTTACCCTACCCTGATTAACATGGGATAGGAACCCTTGGTCTTCCGGCGTGGGAGTTTTTCACTCCCATTATCGTTACTCATGTCAGCATTCGCACTTCTGATACCTCCAGCATACCTCCCGGTACACCTTCAACGGCTTACAGAACGCTCCCCTACCACTCAGAATAAATTCTGAATCCGCAGCTTCGGTGCATAGTTTAGCCCCGTTACATCTTCCGCGCAGACCGACTCGACCAGTGAGCTATTACGCTTTCTTTAAAGGATGGCTGCTTCTAAGCCAACCTCCTGGCTGTCTGGGCCTTTCCACATCGTTTCCCACTTAACTATGACTTTGGGACCTTAGCTGGCGGTCTGGGTTGTTTCCCTCTTCACGACGGACGTTAGCACCCGCCGTGTGTCTCCCGGATATTACTTTACGGTATTCGGAGTTTGCAAAGGGTTGGTAAGTCGGGATGACCCCCTAGCCTTAACAGTGCTCTACCCCCGTAAGTATTCGTCCGAGGCTCTACCTAAATAGATTTCGGGGAGAACCAGCTATCTCCCGGTTTGATTAGCCTTTCACTCCTAGCCACAGGTCATCCCCTAACTTTTCAACGTTAGTGGGTTCGGTCCTCCAGTTGATGTTACTCAACCTTCAACCTGCCCATGGCTAGATCACCGGGTTTCGGGTCTATACCTTGCAACTATTCGCCCAGTTAAGACTCGGTTTCCCTACGGCTACCCTATTCGGTTAACCTCGCTACAAAATATAAGTCGCTGACCCATTATACAAAAGGTACGCAGTCACCCAACAAGTGGGCTCCTACTGCTTGTACGTACACGGTTTCAGGTTCTATTTCACTCCCCTCACAGGGGTTCTTTTCGCCTTTCCCTCACGGTACTGGTTCACTATCGGTCAGTTGGGAGTATTTAGCCTTAGATGATGGTCCACCTATATTCAGTCAAAGTTTCACGTGCTCCGACCTACTCGATTTCACTTAAAATGTCTTTTCATGTACGGGACTATCACCCTGTATCGTGGCGCTTTCCAGCAGCCTTCCATTAACACATAATAAGCTTAAGGGCTGTTCCGATTTCGCTCGCCGCTACTTTCGGAATCTCGGTTGATTTCTTTTCCTACGGGTACTTAGATGTTTCAGTTCTCCGCGTTCGCCTCGTTAACCTATGTATTCAGTTAACGATACCTGCAAGCAGGTGGGTTTCCCCATTCGGAAATCTTAGTCTCAAGCGCTTTTTACTAGCTTGACTAAGCTTATCGCAAGTTAATACGTCCTTCATCGCCTCCAACTGCCAAGGCATCCACCGTGTACGCTTAGTCACTTAACCATACAACCCAAACGGGTCTTTGTTTTGTGACAGTTTAACTTCGCCAGAAGTCAATATTGAATACTAAAGTAGATACCAATCAATCAACTCATAAGAGTTAACTAAATGGCACTGAATGGTACTGCTACCATTCTTTTTTTACTTTTGAAAACTCTTGATAAATACAATGTATCTATCAGAATTTTATTATCAGCTTTTCCAAATTTTTAAAGAGCAAGAGATGTAAAAACTTCTCAAAATTAAACACACTCTATTCTCAGGCGGTTAATGGCCTGATAAAGAATATTTATTTTTAAGAAGTAAGTGGTGGAGCTAAGCAGGATCGAACTGCTGACCTCCTGCGTGCAAGGCAGGCGCTCTCCCAGCTGAGCTATAGCCCCACATATGCTGGTACTTATTGTTTTAACCATCTTCTTAATTAGATAAGAAGTGGTGGGTCTGAGTAGATTTGAACTACCGACCTCACCCTTATCAGGGGTGCGCTCTAACCAGCTGAGCTACAGACCCAAAACAATAAGTGTTGTTCTCTTTACAA
>NZ_WTLA01000051.1:0-3537 GCF_011378845.1 Pseudoalteromonas sp. Z9A4 | reverse complement strand
ATCCGCGAACGGTGCTCGCAAAGACACAAAAATATCCAGTTAGGTATAAACGAAAAAACACCACTCGTTCTTAAACGAGTGGTGTTAGAGCTTAGTCGGGCTTTTTAATGACTAAAATAAAGAGTGATTTGGAGGTGAGAATCTCACATTAGACGAAGATGCTTGGTAACAACATTCAAAATATTATTGGTATTAATAAAAAACCCGAGCCTATCCCGGGTTTTGATAAGTTATGAATATGCCATAATTGGCTGAAAACTATTCAATATTTTGAATTTGTTCTCTCATTTGTTCAATCAATACTTTTAACTCTACAGCGGCAGTAGTGATGTCACTATTGATAGACTTAGATGCTAGCGTGTTAGCTTCACGATTAAATTCTTGCATCATAAAATCTAGGCGGCGGCCGCATGCGCCACCTTTTTTAAGGATTTTTTTAGTTTCTTTAACGTGAGACTTTAAACGATCTAATTCTTCAGCTACATCTTGTTTTTGAGCAAGATAAATAAGTTCTTGTTCAAGGCGTGACTCGTCAATGTTTGCTGTTAAGTCTTCTAGCTTTTGAGCCAGTTTTTCACGCTGCCACTTAGCAATCTCAGGCATGTGCGTTTCTACAATTTCTACTTGCTCTAAAATCGCATCAAGGCGGATTGCTATCATTTCTTCAAGGTTTGCACCTTCATCGCCACGAGCTGATTTAAAATCTTCGATTACTTGATCAAGACCAGCAATTAGTGCTGTATTAACGCTATCCATATCAAGTTCTTCAGCTTCCATAACACCAGGCCAACGTAATATATCAACAGGATTAATGTCGCCATTACTTTGCTGTTGAACCCATTTCGCGCTATTTATAAGTTGCTCAGCAAGGGCTTGGTTAATTGATAGCTCACCAACATGGGCAGGATTTGCTACAAACTTTAAAAAAACCTCAACTTTACCGCGTTGTAAGTGTTTGCGTAAACGCTCACGAATAACTGGCTCCATGCCACGAAATTGCTCTGGTGCGCGAATAAATGTTTCAAGGTAACGCTGGTTCACTGAACGAACTTCCCAAGTGCCAGTTCCCCAATCGCCTTTTATTTCGCGACGCGCATAAGCTGTCATACTGTGGATCATGGATATTTTCCTAAATTTATAAATACAATATTACGATGATTATACCGTAACACCGCTTAAGCTCTAGGGAAAATTTAATACACTGAATATTTTGCATACAGCTATTTATTTAAATCAGCATGGTATCTATACCCACATACACTTATAATGTCGCAAATTCTGAATTAAGGGGATCGTCAATGCGTCCAAGCGAAAGAACACCTAACCAAATTAGACCTGTTACATTTACACGTAATTATACTTTGCATGCTGAAGGCTCAGTACTTGTTGAGTTTGGTAACACCAAAGTACTTTGTACAGCTACTGTCGAATCGGGCGTTCCTCGTTTCATGAAAGGTCAGGGTAAAGGTTGGATCAATGCTGAATACGGTATGTTACCGCGAGCAACGCATACGCGTAATGCTCGAGAAGCTGCACGTGGTAAGCAGGGCGGTCGTACTATGGAAATTCAACGTTTAATTGCACGTGCACTGCGTGCTGCTGTTGATTTAAAAGCACTTGGCGAAAACACAATCACTATCGACTGTGATGTAATTCAAGCAGATGGCGGTACACGTACTGCTTCTATAAGTGGTGCATGTGTTGCACTTGTTGATGCGCTAACGCATATGCGTGCCAAGGGTATGATTAATTCAAACCCACTTAAACATATGATTGCGGCTATTTCAGTAGGTATATACAAAGGCCAAGCAATTAGCGATTTAGAATATATTGAAGATTCAGCAGCAGAAACTGATATGAATGTAATTTTAACCGAAACAGGTAAAATTATAGAAATTCAAGGTACAGCCGAAGGCGAACCTTTCTCGTTTGATGAGCTAGATGAGTTACTTACTTTAGCTAAACATTCTATTCGTGAAATCATTGACGTACAAAAGCAAGCATTAGCATAAATAGGTAGGCCACTAGATATGAAAGATTATCAAAAAGAGTTTATAGAATTTGCTCTAGAGAAGCAGGTATTAAAATTTGGTGAGTTTACTTTAAAGTCTGGGCGCATAAGTCCTTACTTTTTTAATGCCGGTTTGTTTAATACAGGTCGTGACTTAGCACGTTTAGGTCGTTTTTATGCATCAGCATTAGAAGATTCATCGATAGAGTACGATGTACTATTTGGTCCCGCGTATAAGGGTATCCCAATCGCGACAACAACTGCAGTTGCATTAGCAGATCACCATGATAAAGATGTACCGTACTGTTTTAACCGTAAAGAGAAAAAAGCACACGGTGAAGGTGGTACATTGGTGGGTTCAGAACTCAATGGCAAAATAATGCTAGTTGATGATGTAATTACCGCAGGTACCGCTATTCGTGAGTCCATGGAAATTATTGCACAAAATGGTGCAGACCTTAGTGGTGTTTTAATTGCATTAGATCGCCAAGAAAAAGGTAAAGCCGAGTTATCAGCTATTCAAGAAGTTGAACGTGACTTTAATACCAAAGTAATTTCTATTGTAAAATTAGCAGACCTTATTAGCTACCTTGAAGTTCAAGGGACGATGGACGAACATTTAGCCTCAGTTAAAGCCTATCGTGATCAATACGGTGTAGCATAAATAAAAAGCCTCGCAGTGCGGGGCTTTATTTTGACCTTCATTCATAGAGTTTATTAATGAAAGATGTATTAAAACCAAACGGCTTAGGCCTCAAACGCGTTTTCAAAGCAACCTATTGCTCCTATCTTGGCTTTAAAGCAGCATTTAAAGAAGAAGCTGCATTTAGACAAGAACTATTACTAAGCCTTATATTATTCCCCACTTCATTTTGGCTTGCTTCATCATTATTACACTGGGCAATACTAATTAGCTCACTGCTTATTATTCTAATAGTTGAATTGCTAAACTCTGCCATTGAAGCATTAACAGATCGAGTAAGTACAGAATTGCATGTATTGTCAGGTAGAGCTAAAGATATGGGATCTGCAGCCGTAACACTTTCATTAACGATCGTATTGATCATATGGGGTGTAAGTCTTTATATGAAGATCGTTTAAGCTCACTTTTAATATTGGTGAAGTTTAAACACCTTTAGTTGTTAATAATTTGCTAGTTATGTTGTGTTTTTAACGTGTTTAGCTCAAATACTCAGCGAACAGTACATTATTTCAAGTTTTCTTCAAAAAAGGGTTGATCTGTTTTCGGATCTCCCTATAATGCGACCCCACTGAGACGGGAAACGCCAACGCATAGCGAGGCACGAACAACTCAGGGTGTTAAGTAAAACTTAGATTGAACCTTTTTAGAAAGTTTAAATTTAAGTGTTGACAAAAAAATAGGAAAGCGTAACATGCGCAGCCCTAGCGAGATAAAGTTTAGCTTTATAATCGCAACGTTCTTTAACAATATAAAGCAATCATCTGTGTGGGCACTCGTACAGATTGAGTTCTAACAGCCAAGCTACTTAGGTAGCGAGGCAAAC
>NZ_WTLA01000050.1:0-5425 GCF_011378845.1 Pseudoalteromonas sp. Z9A4 | reverse complement strand
ATCGATTGAACCAAAATAGGAACTCAGCTATGGTTTGTTTATCAATAAAAACAAATAAAAAACGAGTTAATCTACAGGCTCGTTAGGCATTCAAAGGAGTTCAATTGCTACTTTACAAATATCGATCAATTGATGATCTTTGGTTAACCTTAGATGTAATCTACAACAAACGACTTTGGTGTGCTAAATGGGATACTTTAAATGACCCATTGGAAGGACGGTATGAAACATTTTTTTCAAATGCAGATGAGAATTTTCGTAAAATTGTAGAGAATAAACGTGATAGTTATCGAATTTGCTCTTTTTCTAAGTCCTTAAATAATTTTCTTCTTTGGTCACACTATTCATCAGGTCATAAAGGAATCGCGATAGAAATTGATATTCCAGAAAATCTTTCTGATTTATGTGAAATTAACTATCAGCCATTCTCTCCTATTTTTACTGAAATTAATCAATCTAATCACGATTTACGTTATTTATTTGAAACTAAAACAGAAGAGTGGAAATATGAAGAAGAGTATCGCATCATCTCTAATGACGAATACTTTTACTTCAATAATTCTATTCGCCGAATATATGTGGGTCCCAAAGTAAGTGATGATCGCTTCAATATCCTTCGTTCGATAATTCCTCAGGAAATTGAGCTAGTAAAAACAGAATTAGATATTACACAAGCAAAAGTGGTTGTAAAAAATGCCTAACAAGCTGTTAAACAAGGACAAAAAACAGTTGGTTTTTGCTCCTTCGTCGCTTATTTTAACCAACTATTTTATTGCCTGTTAACATGGCGTTAAATGCCCTGTAACTTTGGAGCCTATGGAAAAAATATCTATAGCAATACACCAGTTAAACCGCTCAATTGAAATGTTTTTAGATGATAAAGATTACATTTGTTCAATTACTTTAAGTGGCGCATCTGAAGAAATTTTAGGTAAAGCTGTAGAATATGAAGGTGAAATTAATTCATTAAATGAACTAATTGATGGTTTGAAAGAAATCTCTGGAGAGGCTATATCCTCAAAAGATCTTCGAAATGAATATTTAAATAATGTCAGGAACTCCATAAAACATTATTCAAATATTGAAGATTCAAGTGTTACCACAAATTGGGAAGCACAAGCAGTTCAGCTTATAGCTCGTTGTTGTTCTAATGTAATAAAATTAAAAAGAGAGCCAAGTTACCAAATGTCTAGATTTATAGAGTGGTCAGGCATTTAATCGGGTAGCCGGAGGTCTCTAACCTCCAGCCCCCACACCACCCATCATGCGGGTCCGCAATGGGCGGTTCATCTCCCGTAATGAATACCGATCCAAATATCTCTCAATGACACTAAACCTTGTGATGCTAAATAGTCATTGCCTAGCGCAATGTTAATTCCTTTTGTTTTTGAGCTTCGACAAGGCCCTTTACTGGTGATACCACAGGCTATGGCGAGTCGTTCGCTAACACCCAATTTCATTAAACTGCGTACTTTGGTGCGAGGTTTACGCCATTGCCGCCAGTAGCACATTCTTATTCTACGGCGGATCCAATGATCTAAATCCACTGTTAATTGATAAGCGTTGGCTATTAGGTAATAGTGTCCCCAGCCACGTAAATACTGCGTAAGTTTATGAATCTGTAGTGTCATTGAGATCCCCCAGTTGCGGTTAGTGAGTTCCCTGACGTTTGCTTTAAATTTCTTTAGCGCCTGTTCGTGGATCTGCACTTGAGCGTAACGGAAGGTAAACCCAAGAAATTTCGAGCCTGATACTGGACCGACTCGACTTTTCGATTCATTCACTTTGAGTTTTAATCGCTGAGTGATAAACGCAGTAATTTCCCTTTGGATTATGAGCCCTTCGCTTTTCGTTTTTACTAAGATGATTATGTCATCAGCGTAACGTGCAAACTTAAGCTGTTTGTAAGTTAACTTCTTATCTAATTCATCGAGTAAAATGTTGGAAAGCAAAGGGGATAATGGCCCACCTTGAGGGACTCCCTTGGTTGACTCAAACCACAGACCCGTTTCGCGCTCTGCGATCCCCGCTCGGAGGTATTTACCAAGTAGGCGCATGAGTGCTTTGTCTTTGATTTTACGACCAACACGATTCATCAGCATGTCATGATTTACCTCATCAAAGAACTTAGACAAGTCGATATCAACTGCTGTTTTATAACCTTGTTTAACACAAGATTGAACATGATTCACTGCTTGACTGGCTCTTTTATAAGGACGATAACCATAACTATGTGGGGAAAATAGAGCCTCAAAGTAAGGGCTAATCACTTGAGCAATGGCTTGTTGGATCACTCTGTCGATAACAGAAGGGATCCCAAGCATTCGCTCACTGCTATCAGGTTTGGGTATCATCACGCGTTTGACTGGCAAGGGTTGATAAGTGCCGTTGAGTAATTGTTGTTTAATACCCAGCCAATGTAACTTAGCGAAGTCATTAAATTCCTCAATACTCATATTATCAATACCGGCAGCCCCTTTATTACGCTTAACATGTTGCCATGCTGCACCAATATTGTGGTTGCTCAGTACCCTTGCCATCAGGTCATGATTTGTTTGGTTGTATTCATTCGAGGTATTATTCACAGTCGAACGCTGTTCATCACTATCACAACACGGTGATCTATGTGAATTCAAGTTCATTTGTAGTATCTCCTCTGGTTAAGATGTTCTGGCCTTCACCATGTCTTATCCATTACGATAAGTGTTTGGCTACTATGCCGTCTGCTGACTTCTGATAAATCACTCTATCGATTACTCGATAAAGCGCGTCTAAACTAACGTTTGTTTACTGCTATTTCGCTCGCTGTAGGTCGCAGAAACCAGAGCGCCCAGGGTTGAAAGACCAGTCCCTAACTGGTGATCGCCAAGCGTTAGCACGGATGCGTGTTTATCAGATCTCCCCGAATAAGGTGCATCGACTTTCTCTGCACAACTGCATCATTTACGGTGGCCGTTAGATCACATGACTTCGCTATCTTGTGCTAGCTCGTCTCCAGCCTACGCCTCATATGATGTTTTTGTTCATCAGCTTACAGATTTGCTAGCGGCTTCCTCCAGACTATCTCTCGCGATTTAGCCCTTGCCATTCGCTAGTAGTTATCGTTTAATAACAGCATGTTATTTAAACGGTGATCTTCCTACAGAGGACTTTCACCTCATAAGTCAATGCCCATGTCGGGCGTACACAAGTTGCTTAAACGGACAAAAAACAGTTGGCTTTTGCTCGTTCCTCGCTAATTTTAGCCAACAATTTTATTGCCGCTTAGCAAAGCGTTAGCGGTACCGTGAGATTTGAGTATGATTTATCATTATTGTAGTGAAACAGTTTTTAGGCAGATAATTGAAAATAAAATAATTTGGCTGTCCGATATAACCAATATGAATGATGAAGGTGAATATAGAGATGGCTTTAAAATCATTCGTGATATTTTAAGTGAGTACCCTGATGTAGATGAGAAAACGACCACAAAAATGTCTCCTGATAATATCAATAATACTTTTAAAGTACTGATAGCTTGTTTTTCACAGCGTGGAGATATTCTCAGTCAGTGGAGAGCTTATGCGGATGATGGTAAGGGTTTTTCTATTGGTTTTGATTTAGAAATGGTCAAGCAACACAATATGTTCAATCGTTACTTGGAAAAAATGGAACCAATAACAAGCAAAATAGACTTCATAAGTGTCAGCTATGAACTCAGTATCTTCGAAAAAGAAGTCCATCAATTAATTAAGTCGTATAAAAATAGTAAGTCGCCTATAAGGTTTAAATTGTTAGCTAGAGCACTAATGTATATGGCAATTAGATATAAAGATAATTTTTTTACAGAAGAGCAAGAGATTAGAGGTTTTATAGCACCTGAAGATGCTATTAAAGGTGACGATTTTAAAATAGAAGTTAGAGAATGTAATTATGGAAAAACACATTATCATCAGCTCAAAACAAGCTTTAATGATATACATGCCATTAAAGAAATAATTATAGGTCCTAAAAGTAAATATAACGTTGACGATATTAGATCTTTATTAAAATGTCACGGACTGTCCAGTGTCACTGTCAATGTTTCTAATGGAACTGGAAAGTACCGCTAATCGGGTAGCCGGAGGTCTCTAACCTCCAGCCCCCACACCACCCATCATGCGGGTCCGCAATTGTCGGTTCATCTCCCGTAATGAATACCGATCCAAATATCCCTCAATGACACGCTAAGTAGTCATTGCCTAGCGCAATGTTAATTCCTTTTGTTTTTGAGCTTCTACAAGGGCCTTTACTGGTGATACCACAGGCTATGGCGAGTCGTTCGCTAACACCCAACTTCATTAAACTGCATACTTTGGTGCGAGGTTTACGCCATTGCCGCCAGTAGCACATTCTTATTCTACGGCGGATCCAATGATCTAAATCCACTGTTAATTGATAAGCGTTGGCTATTAGGTAATAGTGTCCCCAGCCAAAATTAACAAGACACCCACTCTAAATTTTGCACTTTTCGAAGTTAGAGGCTAGCCTTTATTTAGTGTAAAAAACAAGCAGGGTGTCACATGGCAATCGCTAGAAAGCGTCAAGTAAGTTTGGTTGATACAAAATACTACCACTGTATTTCACGCTGTGTTCGTCGTGCATTTTTATGTGGCGAAGACTGTTTTACCGGCCAATCTTACGAGCATCGACGAGGGTGGGTTGAAGATAAGCTGCTTGAATTAGCCAAGGTATTTTGTATTGAAGCAAATTAACAAGACACCCATCCTAAATTTTGATCTTTTTAAAATTTAAGGCTACGTTTTAATCAGTGCAAAAAACGAGCAGGGTGTCTTATGGCAATTGCAAGAAAGCGTCAAGTAAGTTTGATTGATACAAAATACTACCATTGTATTTCGCGGTGCGTGCGACGTGCATTTTTATGTGGGGAAGACCGCTTTACTGGTCAATCTTACGAGCATCGACGAGGGTGGGTTGAAGATAAGCTGCTTGAATTAGCGAAGGTATTTTGTATTGATGTATGTGCTTATGCCGTAATGAGTAATCACACCCATTTAGTACTGTATGTTGATGATAAAAAAATTAACAATGACACCCATCCTAAATTTTGCTGCAAACGACTCGGCTGTATCGAACCGGCTTTCCTTTAAATCAAAAGCGGAACATTACAGTGAACAAAGGCATGAATAAATTGACCTTACAAGGTCAAAAAAAAGTGAATGCCTTTACTTTATGCTGCGGCAACTGTATTTGCCTTGTTCATAATATAGAAAAACTGCAAAACACGATGCATTAAGAAGGGAAGCCTTTTTAACCTAAATAAAAGCCATTCAACCACTCGTAATCACTTCCAAAAAGCCAATTTAAACAACACCAAACACTTCTTTATATGCTGCGTAAAAATACAGTAATCGATTGAACCAAAATAGGAACTCAGCTATGGTTT
>NZ_WTLA01000005.1:0-190587 GCF_011378845.1 Pseudoalteromonas sp. Z9A4 | reverse complement strand
ATAAGACACCCTGCTCGTTTTTTGCACTAACTAAAACGTAGTCCTAAATTTTGAAAAGAGCAAAATTTAGGATGGGTGTCACTGTTAATCTTGCACCGGATTGAGCTCATTAAGACAGCTAATAGTGGTGGATGAAGATGTGTCTCAGGTTCATCAAATAAAACCAAGCTGCGCTTATCAGCATGAGAAATAATATTAACTATTGAATGTATGACGAACTTATGACCTGTTGAAGAATTACTAAATACATCTGATAAGCTGTTAGATAAATTATCAAAATCTATACTTTTAAATAGTTCATAAAAAGAACTTTCTTTTGATAAAATTTTTAATACGGCACGTAAAATATATATCCTTTTCAAATCAGTAATTTTATCAACCAAAACTTTAACTTCAGACAGTAGTACCTCTATTGATTTAAGGTTTGTAAATGATTGGCGATCTTTTAAAATTTCTTCTTTAGTGAGTTTTCCTCGCTTATCTCGCTCAAAGTTCTCAATTGAAGTATCTAGCTCTTTACATATATCCCTTATACCGCAAAATATATATCTTCCTTGTCCATTACTCATATCTTTTAGTATTTGTTCTTTTTCATGGATATATATTCCAGGCACCTGAAAGCTGTCAAATGCACTATATGAAATATTAATTATCTTAGGAAAACCCAATCCAACAGGTTCAAACTCGCCAACTTCACGAAGTACAGGGTCTCTTCGGTCCGCTCCAGAAGCAAAAGCTACTCGTGAAATCTTTGACAGCAGTGTACTTTTACCTGAGCCATTCCTTCCTACTAACACAATAACTCTGCTAGGTAGCTTACTGCTGTGAGAATATTCTGGTGAGTCGAAGTTAAACTCTATCGGAGAGATTAATGACTTGTTGCTAAATTTGAAGCTTAAATCAATACTAGGTAATTTTTGATAATCTTTATTAATCATCATGGGAGGTAATATGAAGAGATCATCAGTTTCATCGAGATACCTCATTACAGAAGTACTCCAGCCTTCTTCGTTACTAAAAGGCTCTTTTAATTTTGGTTGTATAACTACATCATTCAATGCAGAAAATATGTAATCCCTCATATCAGAGTCAATATTCGCTAAGCGCTCATAATAATCTAAAGATTGACCTAAAGAGCAAAATTCTGGGTCGAGACTATCAATATCTCCAACGGCAAGCGCATGAGAATCGCTAGACTTTTGACCTTTTTTAAGGATTTTGACATCTCCAATAGAAACTGGCTCTCCATCTGAGCTATATGCACCAGATAAAAATAATTGATACTGAGTTTGGAAGCTATGATCATTCCAATTATCTTGTCGCAAGTAGAACTTGATGCTTTTTTCTTTCTTGTTATTTTTAGAGGATGGTGAAATAACTCTTATCAAAATACACCTCAGGATTAGGTTAAAACTTTAAGGACGGCTAACGCAGCCATAACTTGCCACATGAAGCGCAGCGTAAGGCGGTCAAATTGATGGCTTTGTTAGGCGCTCCTTACACTTGAACGGCATCTGGCACATCGTAAATATTTGCAGTTATTTCACTCATTAAGCGGTGATCTAAAAGAACTTGAAGGATAGTGCTTGTTGTGTCAGCACAAGGGACAATAGTATTATTTGCTAAATCAAAGTTAAGCCCCCAACCTCTAGCGGTATTTACAGCCATTAATTTTGTTATAAAATTGGGGCTCGTATAGACCTCTTTTACCTCAATAACTCCCATTCGGCGTAACTGCATTGAATTAGTACCAACATATTCAATGATAGGCTGTAAATCAGAGAATAAATTACTAAATGAAGGATTTTGCTGTAGTTGAGTAAATGCCTGTGAGTATGCCTCACGATATTTCATAGATGATTCGAAACCGCGCTTATTCGCTATAAATGCAACATTATTAATAACGTAAAAATCAAAGTTCTTTTCGATCGAGAAACTATTATCTACTACACCTGATAGTTCGCCATTCGTAAACACCATATTAATATACTTATTAGGATATGAAGTTTTCCAAGTAGAGGTAGATCTTTTCACAGCATATACGGTTACACCATTTGCTATGTATTTAACTACGTAGCCATTAGCACCTTTTAAATCATTGCTATCATTTATTCGATGCTCTGGTTCTAACCGATCAACTAATACCTTCAAATTTGAAAAATTTGTTGTTGTAGAATCTAGAGTTAAACAACTGTTTTCATTTGTCTGAGCAATATAAGAATATGGAGAGTGTTCTGTAATTCTCTCTATTTCCGTATTTACAAACGTTTTAAATTGTCGATTAAGATCCGTTTCCGTTTGAACATAAAAAGTTCTAAATTTTTCCTGTGACCTACTGTTTTTAAAAACCCATAAATGAGGTGTTGCATTGGCAAAGTCAAATGCTCTTAATAATTGAAACTCAGCATCCATTAGCTTATATCCTTTGAAATGTAAAAATCTTGAATTGATTGAAATTTATAATTACCTTGGGTTAGAGCTCCTTTCTTCAATACTCGAACATCCCTTTCTTGACCATTTATTACAATTTTTGCTTCATATAATTTCCAACCAAACATTAATAAAATCGGGTTCATTATTATTTGACCTGACTTATAAGTAATTGCAAACATCCATAGTAAAAACACCACGAACCCTAACATTTTCTCAGGAGCGTCATAACTTATCCCCATAAATGAAACTACGTAAGGAAACACGTAATTTATAATGTCATTCGGAATTGTTTTTGAGCTTTTAACTTCGCCATTGAATGGGTAATCAATTTTTTTCAAAGACATGTTTGAAATAATTACTGAAATAATGCTGATAACAATGAAAACAGTTGAAAAATATGGATGTTGAAACGGGTTAAATAAGCAATTATCTATGTCAGAAAAATTGCAAAATGAATTGCTCCACCATGATATAGGAATGTCTTGTACTGCTAGAATTAATGCTAGTGGCAAGTACGACCCTAAAAAAATTATAAATCCAGATGTAAGTTTAAACTGCATATATTAAGACCATTTAGATATCCTTGAGAAAATGTATGGGGCACACCTCGTACCAAAGCGCCTAACAGCTTATTGAACCCCACTTTTGGGGGTTATCCCCCCCAAAACGGCGTACATTACGTTGTTCGATAATTACACCAAACAACTCATTTATAAACAGATAATTACAATTGCTAATCAGTAGCCTTTGTTATTTAACCCCAAAACGACTTTCAATAATGTTATGGGACACAACTTACATAGCTTTATTTATACACAGCAATTAATTAATTCTATTTTTTTAAAGCTAAAAG
This sequence comes from Pseudoalteromonas sp. Z9A4, assembly GCF_011378845.1. Classification (NCBI taxonomy): domain Bacteria; kingdom Pseudomonadati; phylum Pseudomonadota; class Gammaproteobacteria; order Alteromonadales; family Pseudoalteromonadaceae; genus Pseudoalteromonas; species Pseudoalteromonas sp. Z9A4. Next base: position 187,301 of record NZ_WTLA01000005.1, on the reverse strand, counting down.
CTTTATAGCCCTACCCTTTAAAACCGTGTATCCCTCTCACAAGGGTCACCATCCCTATCGCCATCCATTTTTGTATCCGGGCAGTTATTAATAAAAAATACAGCCTCTTCGCGTGAGCGCATTTCAGTACAATATTGCCTGCCATCACACGTAAAATTTTGCGTGCTTTTTGGAATAACGACTTTTGGGTATTTTTCATCAAAGGTGACTAAATCGTCATTTAAGAGAAAGGGAGTTTGGTTGCTTGAGTGAGCGTTGTATTTATTAATCGCATAAAAGCAAAGTGCAGCAATAAGCGCTATTGAGGCAACTTTACCTAAAAAGCTACTGGCAAAGTTAGATTTGGCAATCCGGTGCGGCTTGTTATGGCTTGTATTAGGATGTGGTGCATTCGCTGTTTTATTAAATGTTGCATTAGTTGTTTGATGTGGTGCTTTAAGCTCTGTAACGCCTTCTATGCGGCAGTTAATTGCTTTGGTTTTGCCGTCGGGCTGCGTTGCAACGTCAAAGTAAATGGTGTCGCCAACTTTAGGCTTGCGGCTCATGTGTTTGAGCGCTGATATGTGTATAAACGTATCGTGTTCTAGGGTGTCTGATTTAATAAAACCAAAACCTTTGTCTGATTTCCACGACTTTAACAATCCTTTGTGCATATGTGTGCCCTTAATAACCTGTAATGCTTAAACTGCGCTTTACGCTAGTTTCATCTAGTTAACACTTGTTATTATACGTCCCTAAATTAATACCATGCAACTATTTATTCATATTACGTTAATTTTACGCTCTATCCATTAAGCTTAATTATTAGACTTAACTATTAAATTTAGCTATTAATTAAAGCGCTAAAACTAGTGCCCTAAAAATGCTCATAGGACTAAAACCAAGTAAAAAATCAACCAGCTTTATTTTATAGCTAACGGATAAATGTCCTTTAAATTTTAATAATTAACCCTCAGCTCTACAGTGACTTAACAGGCTGTTTACACTGTATTTTATCATTAGTTATTTCTATCTGAATTAAGCTTTTTTAGTATGATTTCTCATTCGTTTTTTAGCTCATTTATCTATACAATCACTCCTTTATTTTTACGCACATATTTCAAGTGATTATCTCATGCTATTAACGATTGTTTATATTATTGGTATTACAGCAGAAGCCATGACTGGCGCACTTAGCGCAGGACGAATGAAAATGGATTGGTTTGGCGTAGTGCTAGTAGCCAGTGCGACCGCAATTGGTGGTGGCAGCGTACGAGATATATTACTAGGCAATTACCCGCTTACCTGGGTACAGCACCCTGAGTATTTATTAATTACTTGTATTGCCGGTATTGTTACTACGTGGTTGGCTAAATGGGTGGTTAAATTTAAAGGCATATTTATGCGCTTAGATGCCCTTGGTTTAGCTGCATTTAGTATTATTGGCTGCCAAGTGGGGCTAAATATGGGCTTGCACTATGGTATTTGTGTTGTGGCAGCCATTGTTACTGGCGTATTTGGTGGGTTACTGCGTGATTTAATATGTCGTCAAGCGCCGTTGGTATTACACAACGAGCTTTATGCTAGCGTGGCGTTAATTGTAGCGTGCTTATATTTAGCGCTGCACCATTACAATATTGACGACAACATAAGCATTATTGTAAGCCTAGTTGCAGGATACTTAATACGTATGGCATCAATACGCTTTAAATGGCGCTTACCTACGTTTAGTTTATTAGAACCGGCTAAATAGCTAAAATAGTTATATAAGACAGGCTTGAATCTGCTAGGCAATAAAGCCTGTCTTCTCTTTAATGATCTTTATTACTCTTTAATACTCACACTACATCGCTTAACGCGGTTTTAGAGCCACTGTTATTGTGTGGCATTACGCTAAAGCTGCCGTCTGTTTCGAGCACAACTGCGGCTACCTCTTCTATTGCAATAATACCTGCGCCCCGCACAGCGGCGCGAATTTCTGACTTTGTTACCCGTTGTGATTTAAGAGCTGAATCACAATACTCGCCATTACTTAACAATAACGTGGGTTTTGCTTTTACAAGCGCTGCAAATTTAGACGAGCGCACACTAAACCAGGTAATAGCGTATTGCAGCCCTATTAGTACCATAAAGGCTAGTATGCCCTCAGCTAACGGGACGCTTTTTGAAATAATAACAGACGCTAATATTGAGCCCAGCGCAATGGTGACTACAAAGTCGAACACATTCCACTTTGAAAGCGTACGTTTACCCGATACACGTAACCAAAACACCAGTGCTACATAACCCAGTACACCAATTAAAAGTACACGTAATAACCCCTGCATGTCATCGTAAAACATAATGGCTCCTTTTCTATTTTAACGCTTAGTGTAAGTGCTCGTTATTTATTTACACTTTTTAATTTATTGCTTAACCGTAGTTGTTACGAGTGTGTGTAATACTTTGCTTATTTTTTTAGCCGCTGGGCAATTTACAGCATTATGGCGCGCAGCTATATAAGTAGGATCGTTGTAACTTAACCACACTTGCGATTGTGCGTCTTCCCATACCAGTGCTTTGATCGGTAAATCAATACCTATTGTTTGTGCGCACTGCATAAGTGGTGTGCCGCCTTTGGGGTTACCAAATATAAGAACCTCTGTTGGGCGTAGTTGTTGCTCTACTTTTTTAGCACCGGCTGCGTGATCTATTCGTGCAAATATATTTAGCCCTTTTTGTTTTGCCAAATTCTCAAACTGATCCATAGTGGCTTTAGCGCTTAATGGGCTTTTTACTGAAATTAGTCCCTCTACTGCGTTAGCATTTGTAATAGCAAAGAGTAATGCGAGTCCAAAAATAATGTTTAATGTTTTCATACTTTCTCCTTTGAATATAAGTTTCTCTTTCACTTTTTTAAAATATTGATTGCTTTGCTGTCAAAAACTTATCAACTGTGGAGCGTAAAAGCTATAAATAATAAATTTACTCAATCGTTGTTTGGTGAGAATATTAACTGTTTTTCATAGAAGCCCGTAATGTTAGATGACGCTCTATGTAGTTGTTAAATTAAAAGGATTTATTTTGAAATTGATTAAACCGGTATTAACTTTGTCAATGATACTTTGTTTGCAAGGATGTATTTCATACGATTTAGTATATGTTGAAACACATACCACAGGAAAAATACCAAAAAGAGGAACAGCCGTAAAAGAAGTAAAATACAAAGGGGGTCTTAAGTGGGTTGGCATTATTATTTCACCATTAGCTCCATTCCCCATAATGTTCCCTTATGGTCGCGAACACACAACAACTTGGACCTCGAGAACAGATGGCATTGTTTACAAAGAAAGGCAATATACTAAATCTAAGGGCTATGGCTGTTTTTTTCTAGGCCCAGAGATAAGTGGCTGCAGCGATGAAGCTACGTGGGGTACTTTTTTTATAAATGATTTAAAGCTGCATTAACTATTATTAACCATTCTTTAATGCTTAGGTGAGTTTAAATTAAACTTAGAGTTGATTATGATAGTTTAAGCATTATATCTATGCTTTCGCTTCTTAATTATTAGAAAGGATCACCATGTCTAACTATAACGAATCTCCAGAACAAGTTGCACAAGCTACTCAAGGCTTTGTTATGCAGCAAACTATGTTGCGTATTAAAGATCCAAAACCATCGCTTGAATTTTACCAAAATGTATTAGGTATGAAGCTGTTAGGTAAGTATGATTTTCCTGGTATGGAGTTTACGCTTTACTTTTTAGGCTACGAGCAAGAATTGCCACAAGGTGATGATAAAACTAAAGCTGAATGGGTGTTTCGTCGCCCTGCGCTAATTGAGCTTACCCATAACTGGGGCACTGAAAGCGACGACAGCTTTGAGGGATACCACAGTGGTAACCAAGAACCTAAAGGATTTGGGCATATTGGTATTAGCGTACCGGATGTTTACGAAGCCTGTGAGCGCTTTGCAAAGTACAATGTAGAATTTGTTAAAAAACCAGATGATGGCTCAATGAAAGGCTTAGCTTTTATTAAAGACCCTGACGGTTACTGGATTGAAATACTCTCGGCTGAGGGTATTACTGAAATTATTCTGTCTCAGTAATTATTATTTCTCGATAACAAAAATATTACACATAAAAAAGCCTGCTAATGCAGGCTTTTGGTTATGTAGTAAGTAATATTTAAGCGTTACTTACGCAGTGCGCAGTGCGTCTATTCGCGCATCAAGTGGCGGGTGCGATGAAAACAGCTCAGCCATGCCTTTGCCACTTGCAATACCAAAGGCCATCATTGAGCCTTCTAATTGCGAAGGATGGTTTTGCTTTAATCGCTCAAGCGCTGATCGCATTTTATCAGCACCTACCAATTTTGCTGCGCCGCTGTCGGCTGCAAATTCACGTTTACGGCTGTAACTTGCCACTACTATGCTTGCTAGCACACCAAATAATACTTGGAATAACATGTCGAATAAGAAGTATGTCCAGCTACTGCCGCCCTCTTCTTTATCGCTATTAATAAAGTTATCTACAATGCCTGCCAATACTTTTGCGGCAAATATTACAAAGGTGTTTACCACGCCTTGTATTAGCGTAAGCGTTACCATGTCGCCGTTAGCCACGTGCGATACTTCGTGGGCAAGTACGGCTTCGGCCTGATCTTTGGTCATGTTGTGCATTAAGCCTGTGCTTACTGCCACTAATGAGTTGTTTTTACTAGGGCCCGTTGCAAACGCATTCATTTCTGGGCTGTCGTAAATAGCCACTTCTGGCATTTTAATACCTGCTTTTTGTGCTTGCGCAGATACCGTTTGTACAAGCCAATGTTCGGTTTCGTTTCGAGGCTGCGTAATTACATGCGCGCCTGTTGATTTTTTAGCGATCCATTTCGACATAAATAACGAAATAAACGATCCACCAAAACCAAATACGGTGGCTATAAGTAAAATTCCGCCAAGGCTACGATGGCTTAAGCCCAGCGCGCTCATTATTATTGAAAGCACTACACCTAATACCAACATAACCGCTAGGTTAGTTAATAAAAACAAAAATACACGTTTCATATTGTCCTCACAAAAATAGGTTTGATCACCGAACATAAAATTAAATTAGGTTAAAGCAATCACTGCGCCATGACACACTATGTCATAACGTTAGCGCTATTTTGTGACAAACTATGTCATAACACAAGTGTTATTTATGTGTTTATTGATAATTTTTTTAAGAAGAGTTTTACAGCAATTTTAAAACTGAAGTTTCTTTATAAATCAGCTTATTACAAGCTGTTATTTAGCTCTGCCATATCAATTGGAAATCCACGCTCGTGTGCCAATATGCGCGCAACTTCGTCAATACTTTCGCAGCTATTATGTTTAAGGTACGACCATTGATGAGTACTGCGGTGATGATTTACAGCAGGATCACTGCTTATTATTCCCAATTTTATAAACTCACCCACTATTTGATCTGCCGCTATTAACGTTGACGATGCTTTAACATTTTCGGCCCGTGCATAATTAATATGCGAATATAAACTTACATCGGCTACGCGCAAAGTGTCATCATCACCTGGGATTTGTTGCCCGCCAAACAAGGCATTATTTTGTTTATTAGCAGTTTTAAACGCAGGTACAAACTCGGCTACATAATCAATTGCTGTTTGGGTACGTGTTTGCAATGCTGCTTCATCCCAGCCATCTTTAATATAATGCAGGTATTTATTGGGGAGTTTAGGTTGAGCACTCATTGGTGTTGCATCAGCTAAGCCATCATTAAATAGCGTAATGTCGTTGGTCATGCCGTGTATTTGAAAATAACCATTTGGGTAAGGCGTTAGCTGCGCCATGCCCTCTGGTGTGCCACGGTTACCGTAAATAATAATTTCGGGTATTTGCCCACCAGCACCTTGCCAATGAGTAATGTAAGAGGCTTTAAATTCGACCATGCGTTTTACATCTACCCCAACCAGGTCGTCAATAATACCGGTTTGAAAACCACACGCATTAATTAGGTAATCTACCTCAATGGTTTGTGTATCAGTTGGAGTATCAGGTTGTTCATCAAGGCTTTGCTCTGATTGGTATTCAATGCGCCACTTAAGTGTTTGCTTATCATTATTGGTATTAATAATTGACGATACATTTTTAACACTGGTGTTTGTTAAAACGTGAGCGTGTTTGTACTGTGCAAGGGCGAGCTGTGCACTGGCCGATAAACGAAATATATTCCAACCATATTCTTGTGCAACAATAAGCGGAAACTTTAGCTTATCTAAATCTAAATGCTTAGCAACGGGTATCATCCACTCATCTAACGACGTGGGCTTCGCTACTTGTTTTTGCTTAGCAAGCTTTAGCATTTGCTCATAACTATATAACTGATAATAATGCTCTGGCTCGCCTAATATTTTGTTAGCGCTATCTTGCTCAACAAGCTCGCTGTAGGCTTTTACTAATTTATTTAAACGCGGAAATAAATCCTCTGGTGCTTCGTCATCGCGCTTGGGTACGGCAAATACTGTGGGGCGAACATCGATGGTGTGAGGATAAAGGCGCGCAATGTCTATACATTGCTTGAGTAAATCTATGCAGTCTTCATCGGGTATTTCACGGTATAAGTTGCCACCTGCATGCAAATGGCACATTGGAGGGCCATCAATTAACGACTTTTTCTTTTCAAGTACATAAGTTTCTAACCCTAACGCAGCAAGCCTAATGGCTATTGTGGCGCCAGCTGTGCCCCCACCTATTATTCCTACGCGTTTTTTAGGTAAGCCATAGTTTAGTGCTTTTGGCTCAGCGCTTACGTGCGCATTTTGGGCGTAGCGTTGAATAAATGGGTGCGTCATATAGTCGTTATGTCCTTAGTAACATTGTCTTTAAGCAAGCTATGTATTTATAAACGTTTATATGTGTACTAAGGCTGACTATTTCAAGATTTACTTAAAAAAGTAACTTTTTTAAAACCACTTAAGTGTTTATAGATAACGCACTAAGCAAGCTTTTGTATATTTGTAACTTAGGAGTTTGCTCGCTGTATGGGCTTATGGCAAGTATTGGGAACGGTAAACGTGCTTTGAGTGAATCAAGGTTTGCTTGATACTCGTCCATGTTTTTATCGACTTGGTTTGCAATCCAACCAACGCAGTTTATACCCATACTTTGCATATGCGCAGCGGTTAGTAACGCATGATTTAAGCAACCTAATTTCATACCAACAACGAGTATTACCGGCAGTTGCTCTGCTTTAACCCAGTCGTATAAATACTCCGTATTGTTAATAGGTAACGCCCAGCCACCAGCACCTTCAGTTAGTATGTAATTAGCTCCCTGTTGTTTTACACCTTTATAAGCATCGCTTAGTTTATCTACAGTAATACTCACTCCAACTTGCTCAGCGGCTATGTGCGGCGCAATAGGTGGTGCAAACGCAAACGGATTTACTACGTCGTATTTAGCGCTCACTGTTGCGCTTTCCATTAGTATAAGAGCATCGGCGTTTACTAGTTGATCGAACGCCATTTCGCAGCCAGCAGCAAGGGGTTTAAAACCAATGGCTTGTTTTTTGTGTTGGGCAAGTAACTTTAATAGCAAACTGGTAACGTGGGTTTTTCCGGCATCGGTGTCGGTGCCTGTTATAAAAAATTCTTTCATTACTTTGCCTTATGATCTGAATCTAACTTTGGTTTAAGTTTTAACTTAAGCAATTAATCGCTTTTTTGTAATGATAACAGCACCACATGATAAGACACACATGCTTTGTTATTTATAAGCGGATACGCACTGCATACTTTTTGTAGCGCCGATTTAGTAAGTAACCCTTGACGTGTATTGGTATGATTTTGCGTAGTTGCACCTATAGCTTTAATTGAGGCAATAGCTTTTAAAGGTGTTGTGTATTCATCGGTGTAAATACGTTTTTGAGCGCTGTTAATAGTAAACCCTGCTTTTTGGACTGATTGGTTTATATGCAACTCACTATTAAAGGTATTTATGTGGCTGTTAGAATCGAGCGCTGCAAAGGCTGTTTTTATTTCGTTAAGTGAGCCCTCTACCGCAGCGCTTATGTACGCCTGCCCGCCTGGTTTTAATATGCTGTAAAGTGATTGCATTAAAGCCGAAAAATTAGCAGACCACTGCACTGCAAAATTACTGTAAATTACATCAACACTGTTTGCTTGCAGCGGTAAGTTATCCATATCGGCGCATATTTTTGGTGCGGTTAAATCACTACTTTGTAGCATGTTTAAGCTCAAATCCATGGCAATAACGCTTGCAAACATACTTTGTAAGGTATGCGTATTAACAAGTGGGCCTGCGCCTAAATCAACACAAAGCATATTTTTATTAAAGCCTGGTTTTATGAGTGCAAATAGATCGCTCGCTGCGTGTTTTTGTACATTTGCATGAGTGTTATAACGCGCTGCCGCCTTTGAAAACTTACTTTGTGTAGACTTTTTAAGCTCCTTGCTTAAATCCTTGTTTAACTCTATATCCAATTCGCTACTTACTAGGCACGGTTTTACAAGTTGTGTTTGCACTAGGTCTGTTTTTAATACTGGCTGAGCAGTCATGCTATTGCACCTACTAAATGCTTAACTAAGTGCGTTATGTCTTGCTCGGTATGTGCGGCGGTTAAAGTAATGCGTAAACGTGAGCTGTTATGTGCAACCGTCGGCGGTCTAATTGCAGTGAGCCAAATACCCTGTTGTTTAAGTTTATCTGCCGCTTGCAACGTTTGCTCAGCGCAGCCTAATACAATGGGTTGTATGGCTGTGTTTGATTCCATTACAGCAATATTATGGGTTTTAGCGAGTTGCTTAAATAACGCAATATTGGCATTTAGTTTATCGCGTTTATCATTGGCTGTTTTTATGCTTTTAATACGCGCAAGTGTGTGACTTGCCATAAGCGGCGACATAGCGGTTGAATACGTGTAATCGCGATTAAATTGCAGCATGTAATCAATAAACTGTTTACTGCCTAATACACACGCGCCACTACTGGCAACTGCTTTACCAAAGGTAATGACTAATATATCTGGCAGCGTTTGAGTAATAAATGCTTCGCAACTGCCCAAACCGGTTTTGCCTAATGCACCAAAGCCGTGTGCGTCGTCAATCATTAGCCATGCGTTATGCTGTTTTGCAAGTGCGAGTAATTCTTTAAGAGGCGCGGTATCGCCATCCATCGAAAATACGCCTTCGCTTATAATCAGCTTGTTTTGCGCTTTTGATTTTTCGAGCTGTGAACGTAAATGATTCATGTCGTTGTGATTAAAACGCACTAATGCCGCGTTACAATGCAGAGCACCGTCAATCAAGCTTGCATGATTTAACTTATCTTGAAAAATAGCGCTGTTTTGCGCAGCCGCTTTATCTTGAAACAACGCTTTAATTACGCTGCTATTAGCGCTAAACCCTGAGTTAAACAGCATCCCTGCGCCATAACCAAATTGCTCGCATAAGTATTGTTCGAGCACTTTTTGCTGCGCCTGATAACCGGTAACCAATGCTGAGCTGTGACTCCCTAATGCGTGGGAGTCATTAATATTAACAGCCTCATCAGCAAAACCTAAATAGTCGTTACTGGCAAAGTTAAGGTAGGCTTTATTATTAACCGTTATGGTGCGCGCTGTTGCATGTTGCACTACGTGGCGTTTACGAAGTAACGCATCTTGCTGGCGAGCCTGCAGATGCGTGTTTATAAAATCAAAAGGCATTGATATAAGCCTACGCTTCGTAAAACAATTCAGACGTTGCTTTGTCGGCTACTTGCGATGAAAGCGAGGCTTCTACTGCTTCGTCTGAATAGTCGTGACGCTTTTCTGGGTTCATGCCTAATTTTTTAATTAGGTTCATATCGGCATCAGCGTCTGGGTTTTCGGTGGTAAGAAGTTTGTCGCCATAAAATATTGAGTTAGCGCCTGCAAAAAAGCACATTGACTGCATTTGCTCGTTCATGGCGTTACGCCCTGCCGATAAACGCACATAACTGTGTGGCATCATAATGCGCGCTGTTGCAATGGTACGTACAAATTCAAAGTGATCTAAATCGTCTGCGTTTTCAAGCGGTGTGCCTTTAACTTTAACGAGCATATTAATAGGCACGCTTTCTGGCTGTTGTGGCAAATTAGCTAGCTGCATCAGTAACCCATAACGGTCGCTTGCTTGCTCGCCCATACCGACTATTCCGCCCGAGCATACTTTCATACCAGCATCGCGTACGTGGTCAATGGTATTTAATCTATCTTGAAAAGTACGGGTTGATATAATTTGCTCGTAATACTCAGGTGACGTGTCAAGGTTGTGATTATAGTAATCAAGCCCAGCGTCGCGAAGCTCATGAGCTTTTTCGTTAGTGAGTTTACCCAGCGTCATGCAGGTTTCTAACCCTAGCTCTTTTACTTCTTTAACCATTTGCGAAATGTATGGCATGTCTCTGTCTTTTGGATCTGACCATGCAGCGCCCATACAAAAACGGGTCGCGCCTTTTTGTTTTGCAAGGCGCGCTTGCTCTACTACTTTTTCTACTTCTATTAAGCGTTCGCGTTCTAAATCAGTTCGGTAATGCCCCGACTGCGGGCAATACTTACAATCTTCTGGGCAAGCGCCTGTTTTAATTGATAACAACGTAGAAATTTGCACTTCATTTGGGTTGAAGTTAGCACGGTGAACCGATGCGGCTTTAAAAAGTAAATCGTTAAATGGCATTTCAAATAATGCTTTAACTTCAGCGTGGGTCCAATCGTGACGAACAGGTGCAAGTTCCATAATACTCTCTTATTTTTTTCTCAGCGGTGATATTGGCTTAGTCTACGAGTTGAAGTAACATTGTCAACGAAGCCCATCTAGTTAAAGTTTACATATGATTAAAAAGAATACGATTGACCTTGATTTTGATCGTGAGCACATTTGGCACCCATATACATCTATGACTAAGCCAATTCCGGTATATCCCGTTACACATGCTAATCACAATATTATTCACCTAGAAACTGGCGAGCAATTAATCGATGGCATGGCCTCGTGGTGGAGCGCAATTCATGGCTATAACCACCCTGTTATAAATAATGCCATGATTGAGCAAATTAATAGTATGAGCCACATTATGTTTGGCGGTATTACGCATAGCAGCGCGGTAGAGCTGTGCAAAAAAATAGTAAATATAACGCCGCCTAGTTTAACTAAAGTATTTTTAGCCGACAGCGGATCGGTAAGTGTTGAAGTGGCAATAAAAATGGCGCTGCAATATTGGTTAAGCCAAGGCATTACAACAAAACAAAAATTAATGACGCCTTACAAGGGCTACCATGGCGACACCTTTGCAGCCATGAGCGTATGCGACCCCGTTAACTCAATGCATAATTTATATTCAGGCTTTTTACCTGAGCACGTTTTTGTACCCGCACCAGTAAGTAAGTTTGGAAGCGAGTTTGACCAGGCAGAAGCCCAAGAGCTTGAAGAATACTTTAAAGCAAACCACAGCCAAGTAGCCGCCTTTATCATTGAGCCTATTGTACAAAACGCGGGGGGTATGAACTTTTATCACCCCGATTATTTAGCCTGCGTGCGTAAGTTATGTACGCAATATAACGTATTGCTAATTTGCGACGAAATTGCCACAGGCTTTGGCCGTACAGGTAAGTTATTTGCGGTAGAGCACGCTAATATAGAGCCCGATATAATGTGTATTGGTAAAGCGTTAACTGGCGGCTCAATGACCCTGTCGGCCACTATCACTAGCGATAAAATAGCCATTGGCATAAGCGAAGGTGAAGCGGGTGTTTTAATGCACGGCCCTACTTTTATGGGTAACCCGCTTGCCTGTGCTGCGGCCTGCGCAAGTATTGATTTATTACTTGAGCAAAACTGGCAACAACGAATAAAGCAAATAAATACCCAACTACAACAACTTAATAAATGCAGTGAACTAGATGCGGTTGCCAATGTACGTACCTTAGGTGCAATAGGCGTTGTTGAGCTAAACGAGGCTGCTGGCAATGTTGATGTTGCTAAAATTCAGGCTTATTTTGTAGAGCAAGGCGTATGGATACGCCCATTCGGTAAACTAATTTACCTCATGCCACCGTATATAAGTGACGACACCAGTATAAAAACACTGTGTGATGCCATTTATAATGCCATTAAAGGCAAGCATTACGCTTAATAGCTAGGGCGTGTTGATCTTTGGTAGGTGAATTTGCAGCAGTATGTTTGGTTTTTAGGCAAGGCAGAGCCTATGTAGTGTGGTTATTCCCCATAAATAGGCGATAACGCAGCATAAATGACAAACATGCGCTGCCCTTTGGGTTCTTTCTAGGGACGATAAACTCTTTGTTACTCGGTTTTTACTTAGCCCACTAGGTTACAAACCTCGCGCCGCGATTTAATCGTCCCTAGATTGAACAAATTTCAATCCGCAAAGGTCAACACGCCCTAATCTTACAGGTTATAGCGCTATTTACTGTAACCTACCGCTACATTTAGTGTTTTTATCTATTAAGCGAGTTTGTAGTTATTGATCTCGTTAACTATTAGCTATATGATAATGTCTATCATTTACAATTACCTTTTTGGACTTCTTTGCTATGAAATTACTATTTAAACCAGCCAAAACTCTAGGTGCAAGCCTTTTACTAGCCTCGGCGTTTATGGCTCAACCAGTATTAGCTAACGGCCCTATTGGCGAGCATGTTAATCATCTTCAAGCTAACCTTAAAAGTTACGCAGAAGAAGTAGAATGGATGGTAGGCAAAGTTGATACCATGGTAAGCGACTACGACACTAAAGGCGCAAAAGCTGTAAAAACTGATGATTTAATTGAATACTGGGAATCAGTTAAGTTTCACAGCGCAATAGAAACTAACTTCGTACCGGTATACGCCTCTATTTGGCAGGGTCTTTATGGCGTAAAAATGGCCATTGATAATAAACAGCCTGCTGAGGAAGTTCGTAAACAACAAAAAGCGATGAACATAGCCTTGTGGCAAGGCCTTGGGGCTGTTAAGCTTGCTGCAAAATTCCAGCAAAAAGGCTTGTTAGACACTGTAAAAGCAACCGCTACAAAAGAAATGACACAAAGTGCCACTATTGATGAAATTAAGCACAAATTAGACCGTGTAGTAGCTAAATTTGCTGAGCGTTTACAAGACGAAGCAACTGAAATTGTTCACGATACTTATCTACACCTGTTTGAAGGCGTTGAAGGTACACTTATTGAGCAAGACGCCAACCTAGTTGAAGTGCTGGAAAAAGACTTTAACGTAACACTGCCACTAGCAATTAAAAACAGCAAAAGCGTAGATGAAGTACGCGATGTGATCAGTGATATGCAAACAAAATTAGACCGCGCTAAGGTTTTAATAGAAAAAGCCGAAAAAGCCCGTAAGGATGTATTTTAAGTGAAGCGTAGGACCTTTATTCAAGGCCTAGCTGCGTTAGGGGTGGTTGGCTCATTGCCACTGCCTCTTTCTCGTGCGCTAGCCGCTGATATAGCAAACCCAGTTTCTGTTGATGATTTACCAAAGCTTAAAGGTGAGTTAACCCTTTATTTAGGCCGAGGCGAAGGTGGTTTGTATGAAAACGTATTGCAAGCAATCCAGAAAAAAAATCCAGACTTTAAACTCGGTATACGCCGAGGTCCTACTGCTGCTTTAGCAAATACGATTGTTGCAGAAGCTAAAGCCGGCGTTCGCCGCGCTGATTTATTTTGGGCGGTTGATTCAGGCGCGATTGGTTTAGTAACCGATGCAGGCCTTGCACAACCTATCCCAGGTGATTTATCTGCTCAGTTACAACCACAATTTAGATATAAAGAGTGGGCTCCAGTAACTGGCCGTATTCGTACATTGCCATATAACACGTCGCGTTTGACCAAAGATCAAATTCCAACAAGTATTATGGAAATTGCCGACAGCGATTTAAGTATTGGCTGGGCGCCCGCCTACGCTTCTTTTCAATCGTTTGTAACCGCAATGCGAATTTTAGAAGGCGACGACAAAACTGCTAAGTGGCTTAAAAAGATAAAAAAACGTGCTAAAACATACGCTGGAGAATTAGGTGTTGTTATGGGCGTTGAACGCGGTGAAGTTGATATTGGTTTTGCTAATCATTATTACACATTGCGTTTAAAATCAGGCAAGCCTGATGCTAAGCTTGATTTAGCATTTACACAAAATGATGCTGGCTGTTTAGTTAATGCATCGGGTGTATTAGCACTTAACGATGATCCGCTTGCTACTAACTTTATGCGTTACTTACTAAGTAAAGAAGTACAAGGTTACTTAGCCAGTGAAGCGTACGAAATTCCGTTAGTAAATGGTATTACCCAACCTGAGGGTCTACCATCACTTGCTAATATTTCTCCACCTAAAGTAGATTTAACACAGCTTGCTGATTTACGCCCTACTATAGATTTGATGCGTAGCAGCGGCGTATTGTAATGAGAATACCTGCCTCTTATCCAATGGCGCTGCTTGCAGCGCTTGTTGCGCTTACCCCTGTTTATGTATTAATAGTGCTTGCAAGCGATGCAAGCTCAGTGTTTGACACCCACAATCTTCAAATTTTAGGTAACACGTTATCGTTAATGGGTTTAACGGTACTCGGATCTATTTTAATTGGTGTGCCACTGGCGTTTATTAGCGCGTATGTGCATTTGCCATTTAAAAAACTCTGGCTAGTTGTATTTGCGGCGCCGCTGGCAATTCCCAGTTATATTGGCGCGTTTACACTTTATGCTGCTTTTGGCCCCGGTGGCGAAATAAACACCTTAACAGGAATAGAAACACCATCAATGTATGGCCTAACAGGTGCCGCCATTGTAATGACGCTTTATACTTTCCCGTTTGTAATGATGACAACTCGCTCATCCCTACTGAGCCTTGACGCGAGCATGGTTAATGCCGCGCGTACGCTGGGTATGTCGATGACGCAAAGTATATTTAAAGTTATATTACCGCGCGTAGTTAACGGTATTGCAGCAGGCTCTTTGTTAGTCGCGCTTTATACGTTATCAGACTTTGGCACGCCCGCAATGATGCGCTTAGATACGTTTACCCGCGTAATTTACGTTGAATACAATGCCTTTGCGTTAGGACGCGCTGCCATGCTTTCGCTTCAACTGATGGTTATTGTTGGCTTTTTACTTTTAGTTGAATCACAAATAAAAACAGCCCCTGAGCGCCAAGGTCGCCCGTTAATTTTATTCCCAAGCAAACTACAGTTAAGTGCAATATTTATTACGTTTGCACCTGTTTTACTGCTCGCTATTGGCTTGCCTTTGGCTATATTTTCGCTTTGGTTAGCTCGTGATGGTTTTAGCTCATTTGATTTTAATATTGCGTGGAACTCTACGTATGCATCGGGTATTGCGGCAATTGTAGCCGTTATCGTTGCGATCCCCGTTGCACATGCCGCACTGAGTGGAAAAGCGGGTCGTATAATGGAGCGTGTTACTTACTTTGGTTTTGGTATTCCGGGTATAGTAATGGGCACAGCGCTTGTTTACGGTGGTTTGCAGTTACCGTTTTTATATCAAACACTGGGATTGCTTATTATTGCTTATATGCTGCGATTTTTACCACTTGCTGTGGGCTCTGTTAGAACAAGCACCGAACACTTAGACCCAAGTTTAGTAAAGTCTGCGCGCGTATTAGGGGCAAGCCCACGTGAAGTATTTACTCGTATAACACTGCCTTTAACAATGCGCGGTATTATTGCCGGTGCAGCACTAGTGTTTTTAGAGTCAATGCGCGAACTAGAAGCCACGCTATTACTTGGCCCAACAGGGTTTGAAACCCTCTCTACCTATTTATGGCGTGTATACGAAGCGGGCTATTTTGGTCGCGCCGCTATTCCTGGATTATTGTTAGTAGTGATATCTGCCTGCGGGTTAGCTATTATGATGTCTGGCGAAAAACGCAACCAGTTTGAACATTAAGGATTTAAGAAACAATGCTATCTGTAAGTCAGTTGTCTATAGATTATGGCAGTAACCGCGTAGTAAGCGATTTAAACTTGTCGCTGGGTGAAAACGAAATCCTTATGCTTGTAGGGCCAACAGGTTGTGGTAAAAGTACAATTTTACAAGCCCTTGCTGGCCTTATACCTATTAGCGAAGGCGAAATAAACACGGGTAAATGGCGCGCTACACCCAAATTAACAATACCTCCTGAAAAACGCAGTGTAGGTATGGTTTTTCAAGATTTTGCGTTATTTCCGCACTTAACCGTACAGCAAAACATTTGCTTTAGATTAAAAGATACAGCCCCTGCTGAGTATTGGATAAAACTACTTGGACTGAGCGATTTTAGAGATAAAAAACCAGCAACGCTTTCTGGCGGACAAAAGCAACGTGTTGCACTTGCGCGCACCCTTGCCCACCAACCTGATTTTGTATTGCTTGATGAACCGCTTTCAAACTTAGATGCAGCCCTTAAAGACATGCTTCGTTGGGATATTAGAAACGCACTTAAAGCCGCTGGCGTACCAGCTATTTGGGTAACACACGACCAAGAAGAAGCACTCTCAGTTGGCGATCGTGTTGGTGTGCTTAAAGGCGGTAAAATTCAGCAAATCGATACACCCGAGCGCTGCTTTAGTACCCCAAATAATCGCTTTGTGGCACGCTTTTTAGGTGAAGCCAGCTTTATTAGCGGCCAATTTAGCCAAGGACAAGCCACTACCTCAATTGGTAATGCGCCAGCTCATGGCGTTGACTGTGAAAGTGGCGACGTTGATGTACTACTACGCCCTGACGATGTATTGCTTGTACAAAGCAGTGTTGGTAATAACGGCGAAGTAATTTGGGTACGTTTTGAAGGTGGCAGTCGCTTGTGCGCTGTAAAACTTGCGTGCTCTACTGTTGTAACTAGCCGAGTAAGCCATGAAGTTGTGGTAAACCCTGGCGACGAAGTGCATGTATCACTAAGTACCTCGCACCCATTAGCGGTTTATAAACAAAAAGCTTAACTACTTTTTTACTTACATAAACCAAAAAGCCCATATATATGGGCTTTTTAATAGGTATTACTATGTATGTTACTAACTAAATTCGAAGCACTACCACTCAAACATGTAGGCCATTTTGCTTATTGTTTTAAGCGGGACATTATGCGAATTACGTTTAGCATATAAGTGCTGCATTGATTTGTCTTTCACTTCACCCACTATCACTTCTTTTACTTGATAACCTAAAGCAACAGCAGCTTGAGTGTAAGCTATAAATTCCCACTTTTTAATATTGGTGTTATCTACAATTACCAATGGCATACCTTGAGCAAGTGCATTTATAAAGCGCGCTAAATTTAAATTATGAAATTGCGACAATTTAAATTTATCGAAATGATATTCGCCCTGCTCATTAATAAAGTAATCATCAGTTGAGCAGATTAGGTATTGGCTTTCGTCAACTCCACCTAATTCGTCAGCAAGGCTTTGCGCGTAGTAAGACTTACCGCTTCCTGGTAGTCCTCGTAAAATAAAAACTTGTTTCATAGCATCGATTTTTTAAGTGTGAATAAATAGTAATTTGATTTGTTTGTTAATAATGCCACAAAATCATTAAATTTAAGAGCAACAAATCATAATAGTAGCAATTAAACTCTAAAAACTGTTTAAAAATAAACCGCATGCATAAAAACTTTTAAAGAGTTGCCCACAATAGTTTTTTTATTCAACTTTACTAGGTAAGATACAGGGTTCAAGTGCAGCGCCGTTTATGTGCAATTTATGCTCGAGTGCTGCGCACAGTTAAAATAAAATAGTTAGGCAACTTATATCATTGGAGTGAAGATGAGCCATTTAGCGATTTCAGAGCTATTAAAAGGCAATGTTGCGGTAGACAGCCAAGTAACAATTAAGGGCTGGATCCGTACTCGCCGCGATTCAAAAGCAGGAATTTCATTTTTAGCCGTTCATGACGGTTCGTGTTTTGATCCTATTCAAGCGGTAGTTCCTAATTCACTGAATAATTATGATGAAGTTACTAGCTTAACAGCCGGTTGTTCTGTGTCGGTTACTGGTGTTTTAGTACAATCTGCTGGTCAAGGTCAATCTTACGAAATTCAAGCTAATACAGTGACTGTATTAGGTTGGGTAGAGAACCCAGATTCATACCCAATGTCGGCAAAACGTCACAGCATTGAGTACTTACGTGAGCACGCTCACCTTCGCCCTCGTACAAATATGATTGGCGCGGTAACTCGTGTACGTAACTGTTTAGCACAAGCTATTCACCGTTTTTACCACGAGCAAGGCTTTTACTGGATCAGCACGCCAATTATTACGGCAAGTGACTGTGAAGGCGCTGGCGAAATGTTCCGTGTGTCTACGCTTGATATGCAAAACTTACCGCTTACAGACAAAGGCGAAGTTGATTACAGCGAAGATTTCTTCGGTAAAGAAGCATTCCTTACTGTATCTGGCCAGTTAAATGGCGAAACTTACGCGTCTGCAATGTCAAAAATTTACACGTTTGGCCCAACATTCCGTGCAGAAAATTCAAATACATCACGCCACCTTGCAGAATTTTGGATGGTAGAGCCTGAAGTTGCGTTTGCTGATTTAGAAGACATCGCAAAACTTGCTGAAAATATGCTTAAGTATGTGTTTAAAGCGGTACTTGAAGAGCGCCGTGATGACATGGAATTTTTTGCACAACGTGTAGAAAAAACCGCAATTACGCGTTTAGAAGAATTTGTAGAAAAAGACTTCGCACAGGTAAATTACACTGAAGCAGTAGAGATCCTTAAAAACTGTGGTAAAAAGTTTGAGTACGCTGTTGAATGGGGTGTAGATTTACAGTCTGAGCACGAGCGTTACTTAGCTGAAGAGCACTTTAAAGCACCGGTAGTTATTAAAAACTACCCACGTGACATTAAAGCATTCTACATGCGCCAAAACGAAGACGGTAAAACCGTTGCCGCAATGGACATTGTAGCACCAGGTATTGGTGAGATCATTGGTGGTTCACAACGTGAAGAACGCCTTGATGTACTTGATGCACGCTTAGAAGAAATGGGCTTAAACAAAGAAGATTACAGCTGGTACCGCGATTTACGTAAATACGGTAGCGTGCCACACTCAGGCTTTGGTTTAGGCTTTGAACGCTTAGTTGCTTATGTAACAGGTATGGGCAACGTACGTGACGTTATTGCCTTCCCTCGTACTAAAGGCAGCGCAACTTACTAATACTAAGTTAGCCGTTTATAAATACTAAAAACCAGCCAATTGGCTGGTTTTTTTGTGTCTTTAATTTACCGAATAAAAAAGCCGCAGCACTCAAAGAGCACCACGGCTTTCAACCAGAATAAATTTTGCTTAATTAAGCGCTATAAAGCACTTTCGAGCTGTGGCAGTACTTCAAATAAATCTGCGACTAACCCGTAATCTGCAACTTGAAAAATAGGTGCGTCAGGGTCTTTATTAATAGCGACGATTACTTTTGAGTCTTTCATACCGGCTAAATGCTGAATAGCACCGCTAATCCCTACTGCAATGTATAAATTAGGCGCTACAATTTTACCTGTTTGCCCTACTTGCATGTCGTTAGGTACAAAGCCTGCATCAACCGCTGCGCGCGACGCACCAATCGCAGCACCGAGTTTATCGGCAATACCATTAAGTAGTGCAAAGTTTTCACCGTTTTGCATACCGCGACCACCCGATATAACGACAGTGGCAGCCGTAAGTTCAGGTCGTTCAGACTCTGTTTGTTCAACACTTACAAAGCTACTTAATTGCGAATCAGACACTGTATCAATGCTTGTTATAGCCGCTGCTGATTGCTCGCCTTGTAAATCAAAGCTACTGGCACGTACGGTAATTACTTTTTTACTGTCGAGTGATTTAACCGTTGCGATTGCATTACCTGCATAAATTGGACGTTTAAATGTATCGGCGTCCACTACTGCGATAATTTCAGAAATTTGCGCAACATCTAATAACGCAGCAACACGTGGCATAAAGTTTTTACCTGTTGTCGTTGCACTTGCAACAATGTGGCTGTAGTTGTCGCTAAGCGATAAAACTAAATCGGTCATGCTCTCAGCTAACTGATGTTCATAAACGCTATTATCGGCAACTAAAACATTAGCTACGCCATCAATGCTGGCCACTTGTGAGCTCATTGCGCTTAGGCTGTTCCCTGCAATAAGCACATCAACAGGAAAACCCATTTTTACTGCAGCGTTAATAGTTTTTGAGGTTTCTGGTTTTAAGGCACCGTTGTCGTGCTCTGCAATTACGAGTGTTTTCATTTAAATCACCTTTGCCTCTGTTTTTAATTTTTCTACAAGCTGTGCAACGTCTTCAACAATAATTCCTGCGGTACGTTTAGCTGGCTCTTCTACACTTATTAATTGAATACGCGGTGTTAAATCAACACCAAGCGAATCAGCTGCTATTACTTCAAGCGGCTTACGTTTAGCTTTCATAATATTTGGCAGTGATGCGTAACGAGGCTCGTTTAAGCGTAAATCAGTTGTAACAACCGCCGGTAAATTAAGTGCTACCGTTTGCAGGCCCCCATCAACTTCGCGGGTCACGTTTACTTTGCCATTTTCAATAACAACCTTGGATGCAAATGTACCCTGGCCACGTTTAGTTAAAGCCGCTAGCATTTGACCTGTCTGGTTATTATCTGAATCGATTGACTGTTTACCTAAAATTACAAGTTCAGGAGATTCTTGCTCTACAATTTTAGCGAGTAGCTTTGCAATATGGAGTGACTCGAGCTTTTCATCGGTTTCGATGTGAATGGCTTTGTCGGCACCCAGTGCTAATGCTGTGCGCAATTGCTCTTGCGATGCTTTAGGACCAATAGTAACAGCAACAACTTCACTGGCTGTACCTGCTTCTTTAAGGCGAATGGCTTCTTCTATAGCAATTTCACAAAACGGGTTCATTGCCATTTTTACGTTAGTTAAATCAACGTCGCTGTTATCACTTTTAACGCGTGCTTTTACGTTGTAATCAATCACTCTTTTTATTGGTACGAGAACTTTCATAGGAACTCCATAATTATTTAAACCTACAAGGTAACGTGCACGTCAACTTATTTATTTTATGAAATTAGACTACTTCCTGTTGACGTAAACGTCAACCTAAAATAACCTTTAACTATTCACAGTCTGTAACGTTTAATTTGCAAGGTTAAAAATAGGCTGTACACCTTATTTAAATGCGTAGTAAACATTCGAATAAGTCCGTCATAGATAAAGAGGTTATTATGGTCGAACGTGAAACCATGGAATTTGATGTAGTAATTGTTGGCGCTGGACCTGCGGGGCTTTCAAGTGCAATTAAACTAGCGCAATTAGCACAAGAAAAACAACAAGAGTGCACGATTTGCGTAGTCGAAAAAGGTTCCGAAGTAGGTGCACATGTACTCTCTGGCGCTGTTTTTGAAACCAAAGCTTTGGATGAACTGCTACCAAATTGGCAAGCGCTTGGCGCACCGGTTACAACCAAAGTAACTAACGATGAAATTTATTGGTTTAATAACGAGCAAAAATCGACATCAATCCCCCACTTTACTACGCCAAAAACATTTCATAATGACGGTAACTACATTGTATCTATGGGTAATGTATGTCGATGGCTTGCTGAGCAAGCTGAAAGCTTAGGCGTAGAGATTTTTCCAGGATTTAGCGCACACTCTTTAATAATTGAAGATAAAGCAGTAAAAGGCATTATTACTGGTGATATGGGTGTCGACAAAGACGGTAATGAAAAAGACGGTTACATGCCTGGCATGGAGCTTCGTGCAAAATACACTATATTTGCAGAAGGCTGCCGAGGTCATTTAGGTAAGCAGCTAATTAATGAGTTTGCACTTGATGCAGATTCATCGCCGCAGCATTACGGTTTGGGCTTTAAAGAAATTTGGCAAATTGATGAAAGTAAGCATGAGCTTGGCAAAGTTGTTCATGGTACAGGTTGGCCACTTAGCGGCGATACTAACGGTGGTGCATTTATGTATCACAGTGAAAACAACCAAGTTGTTGTTGGATTGATTATTGATTTAAATTACTCAAACCCACATTTAAGTCCGTTCGATGAGTTTCAGCGAATGAAGCACCATCCAGTATTTAAAAACATACTTGAAGGCGGTGAACGCATTGCTTACGGTGCACGTGCTATTGCTAAGGGCGGTTTACATTCATTACCAAAAATGCATTTTGCTGGTGGCTTAATTATAGGGTGCGATGCAGGCACACTTAATTTTGCAAAAATTAAAGGTAATCACACCGCAATGAAATCGGGAATGATTGCCGCTGAGGTTATTTTTGAAGCATTGCAAAATGAGTTGGCAAATACCGATTTAACTCATTATCAAATTGCGTTTGAGCAATCGTGGGTATATAAAGAGCTATATCAATCTCGTAACTTTGGCCCTGCTATGCACAAACTCGGTAAGTTTATAGGGGGGGCGTATAACACGCTTGATCAAAACATTTTTAATGGTGGTTTACCGTTTACGTTGAAAGATAATACGCCCGATCACTCGACCCTTGTTGATGCTAACGCCGCTGACAAAATAGCGTATCCAAAACCAGATGGGCAGCTTAGCTTTGATAAACTCTCGAGCGTGTTTTTATCAAATACTAACCACGAAGAATCACAGCCGTGTCATTTAAAGCTCAAAGATGCGTCAATCCCTATTAACGTAAACCTAGTTAAATTTGATGAACCCGCACAACGTTATTGCCCAGCAGGCGTTTACGAAGTACAAGAAATATCAGGCAATAAAGAGTTTGTTATTAACGCCCAAAACTGTGTGCACTGTAAAACCTGCGATATTAAAGACCCTAGTCAAAACATTACATGGGTAACACCTGAAGGCGCTGGTGGGCCAAACTACCCTAATATGTAACTAAATTATGCTTTATATACACATATAGTCACTTTTTTTACATATAAATTATAAACATATCCTAAATTGCAGGGGCTTCGGCCCCTTTTTTACGTTATGCTAATAGTAGTTTTAATAATAAGAGTGTTATCTATGCCGTCGTCAAAAGTTGTTTTTCGTTTTTTAGCAGAGCCTACCGATGTTAATTTTGGTGGTAAAGTTCATGGTGGGGCCGTCATGAAATGGATTGACCAAGCAGGCTATGCATGTGCTGCGGGTTGGAGTGGTCACTACTGCGTAACGGTTTCGGTTGCGGGTGTTAAATTTAGACGCCCTATTCTAGTAGGTCAAATAGTCGAAGTAGAAGCTAAAATTGCCCATACGGGTAGAAGTAGTATGCAAATATTTATACAAGTGCGTTGTGGCGATCCAAAAACACAAAACATGGTTGAAACAAATCATTGTGTTATCAGCTTTATTGCAATGGATGAAACGGGCTACCCTATAGAAGTGCCTTCTTTTAAAGCTGTAACAGAAGAAGATATTAAATTAGAAAATTACGCTATAAAAATGAAAGAAATAGCAATTGAAACAGAAAACTTGCTTCATACAGTGTAATTACTAGTTTAAATAAAGTCAGGCTATGTAAAAAACTCATTATACTTTGTAAAAGATACAACTTATTTTGGAGTACTCAATTACACAAAAGTTCACTTTGATTATAAAACACGCTAAACACCTTAAAAACCAATACAAAAGAATTAATTAAGGCGTGTTTTTAATCCATTTTAATATTGGCACGCTCGCTGCAAGTAGATAATTGAGGTTTGATTAATGAAATCAAGCATTTGATTATTTTTTGTAAAGGAGCTATTCAATGATTAAAACACTTTCTCTTTCAGCTATTGCACTAGCAACAATGGGTTTTAACTCTGCAGCACACGCTGATATTTCTGATTTCGATTCTCCACGTATCTATACAGGTATTGGTTACGGTCAATATTCTTTTGAGTTTGAAGATAGTGATAACGACACTGACTTTGACGACGATGCGCAAATGCTTAAAGGCTATGTTGGGGCACAATTTAACGAGTACTTAAGCTTAGAGCTTGCTTATCAAGACTTTGATGAAGTAAGTGATATTAGCAGTAAAGCTGAAGTTGATGGCGTATCGCTTGCCGCACGCTTAGGCTATCCAATAACAGAGAGCTTTTCTGTGTACGCAAAGGGCGGTTGGCTTGAGTGGGATGCTGATTACACACAAGACTTACCAGTAGGTAGTGTATCAGCGTCTACAGATGGTGGTGATGCATTTTACGGTGCAGGTATTGAATACGCGCTTACAACAAATGTACAATTTCGTTTAGAGTACGAGCGCTATAAACTTGATGACGATATTGACCCAGATATGGATGTAGCGTCTGTATCAGTTCAATACATGTTTTAATTAGTCTTTAGCATGTATAAAAGGTAAGCCCAAGGGCTTACCTTTTTTGTTTTAGGCTCTTTTTAAATATATTAATATAAACCAATCAGTCTAATAAAAAACTTTAAACCGTTTGGTCTATACGCAATAAACTTGCTTACATTAATGCCATAAATGCTAAATGCGGGTAGAATAGCGCTCTATTTTATTTGTACCCGAGTACTATGAGCGATTATACCATTTCGGCTATTGGCCACATTCAATCTCCTTATAAACAAAAGTTTGCTATACCTAGGCAACCACGTTTAGTGCCACAAGCTAAAGCAAAGCTTATATTTGCCCCCGATTTTAATCGCGAAGAGTTTGTACGTGGTTTAGATGAATTTACTCATATTTGGTTGTTATTTCGTTTTCATGAAACAGCCGATAAAGGTTATTCTGCCATGGTGCGCCCGCCTCGTTTGGGTGGCAATGAGCGAAAAGGTGTATTTGCGACCCGCGCTACATTCAGACCAAACGCAATTGGAATGAGCGCCGTAAAACTTGAAGGTATTGAATATAAAAACGGACAACTTAGCTTATTACTCGCTGGTATTGATTTACTTGATGGCACACCGATTATTGACATAAAACCGTATTTGCCGTATTCAGACTCTATGCCGGATGCAAGTGCTGGCTTTGCTGACACGCGCCCAGAAACACAAATGACGGTTGAATTTAGCCCTCAAGCAATTGAGTTTGTTAATGCGCAAACACAATACCCAGATTTACATGATTTTATTGCCAATGTTTTAAAACAAGATCCTCGCCCTGCATATAAAAAACAAAAAGACGGCGAGCAGAGCTATGGTATGACTCTGTATAATTATAATATTCGCTGGCAAGTCAATGGCGAGCATAACGTAGTAACAAGCATAGAAAAAAACTAAATAACTCAGTTAGCGCTTTAGTGTAAAAGCATCCGCTGGTAAACTTAAGCTCTATTAAAAGAATATAATTACTCTATTTCGGAAAAAACATGCGTACAAGCCAATATATACTCGCAACACTTAAAGAAACGCCATCAGATGCTGAAATCGTATCGCATCAGTTAATGCTTAGAGCCGGTATGATCCGTCGCGTCGCTTCGGGTTTATACACTTGGTTACCCTCTGGTTTACGCGTGCTACGTAAAGTAGAAAACATTGTACGTGAAGAGATGGACAAAGCAGGTGCAATTGAAATGCTAATGCCTGTTATTCAACCTGCTGATTTGTGGGAAGAGTCTGGCCGTTGGAATGAATTTGGTCCTGAGCTTATGCGCTTTACAGACCGTCATAACCGTACATTTGCACTTGGCCCAACACACGAAGAAGTAATAACTGATTTCGTACGTAAAGAAATAAGCAGCTACAAGCAATTACCAGTTACTTTATATCAAGTACAAACTAAAGTACGCGACGAACGTCGTCCTCGTTTTGGTGTAATGCGTGCTCGTGAATTTACAATGAAAGATGCCTACTCTTTTCACTTAAGTGAAGAGTGTTTAGATGCGACTTATCAAGCGATGCACAAAGCATATTGTAATATTTTTGAGCGTTTAGGCCTTGATTACCGCCCTGTTATAGCCGATACAGGCTCTATTGGTGGTAGCGTATCGCACGAGTTTCATGTACTTGCTGAGTCGGGCGAAGATGCAATCGCGTTTAGTGATGGCAGTGATTACGCCGCTAATATTGAAAAAGCAGAAGCACTGGCACCAAGCGAGCCTCGCCCTGAAGCATCAAAAGAGCTTAAAGCGTTTCCAACGCCTGACGCTAAAACGATTAACGAGCTTAAAAAACACTACGGTGTTAAGCCACATCGCGGTGTTAAAACGTTAATTGTTTATGGTACGCCTGATGAAAACGAAGTACGCGGTTTAGTAGCCTTAGTACTGCGTGGCGATCACGAATTAAATGAACTAAAAGCTGAAAAGCACCCATTAGTAGACTCTTCGCTTGAAATGGCAACAGAGGCAGATATTGTTGCTGCTATTGGCGCAAAACCTGGCTCATTAGGTCCTGTCGGCTTATCAATGCCTATTATTGTTGATAGAGCAGCTAACATACTTGCTGATTTTGTTGCCGGTGCAAATAAAGACGACGAGCATTACAGCGGTATTAACTGGGATCGTGACGTAACTGATTACGAAGTTGCTGATATTCGTAATATTGTTGAAGGCGATATGAGCCCATGTGGCCAAGGCGTTTTACAAATTAAACGTGGTATTGAAGTAGGTCATATTTTCCAACTTGGCACTAAATACTCAGAAGCGATGAAAGCGGGTGTATTAAACGAAGGTGGTAAAAACCAAACCATGACTATGGGTTGTTACGGTATTGGTGTTTCACGTATTGTTGCTGCTGCTATTGAGCAGAACAACGATCAATACGGGATCATTTGGCCAAAATCAATCGCGCCATTCGATTTAGCTATTGTTCCAATGAACATGCACAAATCGCATCGTATTCCTGATATTGCTAATAACCTTTACCAAGGTTTAAAAGATGCTGGTCTTGATGTGTTATTTGATGACCGTAAAGAGCGCCCTGGCGTTATGTTTAACGATATGGAACTCATTGGTGTGCCATTTACGCTAGTAATTGGTGAGCGTAACCTTGACGAAAACAAAGTTGAGCTTAAAAACCGCCGTACAGGTGAAAAGCTAATGATTGATATCGATACAGCAATTGATGCAATTAAAGCAGCCGTTAAAGGTTAAGCTAAAAATACTTATAAGTAATTTTAAAACCGCTTTTTAAAAGCGGTTTTTTTATACCTAAATTTTATGTGTGTTATTTAGCTTTAGTATTACTGTCGTATGATTGTCATTTTTATTCCCTAAAGTATTTAACCTGAACTCTGGATAATAAATCTATCTCGAGCAGCTATTTTCAGCGCTAACTGCGTTGAATTTACTTGCAATAGGCTCGCTATTGACGCGTAAATTCGCCTTGTTTTCACTGAAAATCTCTGGCTAGAGAAAATAAATTTAAATATCACCATGATTCAATACCTTAGTAAATCTCTTAACCAGAGTTCAGGTTATTTAACTATTACACTCGATACTTTAGGGAATGAAAATGAGTAATGGCGCAAACACTAAGAAGCAACACTACCCTACTATTTGGATATCTGATGTTCATTTAGGTTACAAAGACTGTAAAGCAGATTACTTACTCGATTTTTTAAACTCGGTAGAATCCGACACACTTTATTTAGTGGGTGATATTATTGATTTATGGTCAATGAAACGTCAGTTTTATTGGCACCATTCGCATTATCAAGTATTAAACTCTATACAAAAAAAAGCAGCTAGCGGTACACGCGTCATTTATATTCCCGGCAATCATGACGAAACGTTTAGAAACTATATAAATCAAACGTTATTTGGTATTGAAATCCACCAGCAGTTTATTCACACCACTAAAGCTAATAAACGTTTTTTACTCGTACACGGTGATGATTTTGATTCCGCGACACGCTATAACAAACTTATTAGTATCGCGGGTAATGCAGGGTACGACTTTTTATTATTTTTAAACCGCTGGACCAATCGTATTCGAAAGCTATTTGGTGGTAATTACTACTCGCTTGCATCATGGATAAAAGCTCGCGTACACAAAGCACGTGAAGCAATTAAAGCCTTCGAAGATGCCGCAGTTCATGAAGCTAAAAAGCAAAACGTAGACGGTATTATTTGTGGACACATTCATCATCCCAAAATAAAAGTAGATGACGGAATTATGTATTGTAACGATGGGGACTGGATTGAGAGTTGTACGGCACTGATAGAGCAGCAAGATGGAAAAATTGAATTACTACATTGGTCAGACACACAAACCGTACTCGATAGCGCCGACATCACAAAGTTAAATATATCAACGGATGCTAAACCAAAAAAATCAGCTGCATAAGCAGCTGATTCTCAATTAATAACTATTAACTTAGCCAGGTGATTAACTTATCTTTTAGCGTTCGTGGCTTGATTGGTTTAGTAATATAGTCGTTCATGCCTGCAGTTAAACAACGTTCTCTATCACCTTCCATCGCACTTGCTGTCATAGCAATAATAGGTATGTAAGTGTAGTCTACCCCGGCCTTACTATTTCTGATTTCACTTGTTGTATCGTAGCCGTTTAAATTAGGCATTTGGCAATCCATTAAAATAACATCAAAAGCTTGCTCTGTGTTTTCTCTCAATGCTTCTAATGCTTCTACACCGTCTGATGCACAGGTGATTTTTACTTTTGTACGTTTTAAAATCGCCTTAGCTACTTCAATATTAATCATATTATCGTCTACTAATAATATATGATAAGCAGATAGGTCTGGCTCTACTTGTTCTTCTGTTAAGCCTTTTGGTGGCGCTATAATACAATCATTACTAGCACCAAATAAGCTGGCTAACTTATAGCTAAATTGATCTTGGGTAAGCGGTTTATTTAGAATGTGGCTACCCTCAGGTAACACCATTTTAGTCGGTTTATCGGTCACCATGTCGCGTAAAATTAAGACGTACTTTTTATTAAACTGTTTACAGTAATCAATTAACGCATCAATTTGAGGGTGCTCATCGTCAATTAATAATAAGTCAGCTTCAAACTCTTTATGCTCACTAAAGTAGTCGAGTCTTACAATGTTTTCTACATTTACTTTACAGGTTAGTAGCAATAAATCGCACACGTTTTTATAAACGTTATCGCGCGCTATTAATGCCGCTACGTTAATGCTAGTAGCAAGTTCAATACCTGTGTTTAGTTTTTTCTCTTGTGCTACATGTAGCTCAACTGTTGCGGTAAAGGTACTACCAGCACCCTTTTCACTTATAACCGTAATATTACCACCCATTAACTGAGCAAGTTTTTTACATATAGATAAGCCTAAACCTGTACCGCCAAAATGACGGGTTGTACTTGAATCTTCTTGTGTAAACACTTCAAATAGTTTATCTATGTTCTCTGGCGCTATACCAATTCCGGTATCTTTTATTGTAAAGCTCATCAATAACTTTGAATCGGTAATGTACTTAGAGCCGACAGTTAAACTTACTTCACCTCGGTGGGTAAATTTAAATGCATTATTAACTAAGTTAATTAAAATTTGTTTCAGTCGATGGCTGTCGCCAATAACCATTCTGTCTACTACATCTTTTGTATCTAAGAATACTTCAAGACCTTTGCGCTGGCCCTGTAACGCTAAAGAGCTAATCATATCGCTACATACTGTAACAACATCAAATGTATGATTATCAATATCAAGCTTACCCGCTTCTATTTTAGAAAAATCGAGAATATCGTTAATCAGGTTCATCAGAGAGTTAGCACTGCTATTAGCTAATTTTAAGTAATGGTATTGTTGTTCACTTAAGCCATCTTCTTTGAGCATTTCAAGCATACCCAAAACGCCATTCATCGGTGTGCGTATTTCGTGAGATATATTTGCTACAAAGTCACTTTTTGCTTGGCTCGCTGCTAATGCTTGATCAATTGCGCGCTCTAGCTCAACAGTCCTTTGTGAAACCTTTAGCTCTAAAGTACTGTTTAAGCCTTCAAGCTCTGATTGAGTATTTTTTAATGAGCTAATATTTCTTAAAATAGCCGCTACCTGATAACGGTTATTGTAGACATCAAAAATACTACTGAGCGTAATTGAAAAGTATTGTTTGTTGCCATAACCATCTGTGTAGATAGCTTCAAACGGCATTTTTGATCCGTTTGAAATAGTCTCTTCTATACAGTTATTATCGGCTTCATTTAAGTCAAATAAAGAAACAAAGTCAGGGCTAATGCCTGAAATTGAATTACCGAAAACCTCTTTAGCTGTATTATTAAAGTGAACAATTTCGCCGTTTTTCTCAATTGTAAAAATAGCATCCAGAGAATTTTCTATTACTTTATTGTTTTGCTCTTTTAGAGAATTAATTAACAACTTACGGTTTATAAAACGTTGGTATAAAAAGGCAATAACTAAAAATACGCTAAAAAATACCACTAGCATTGCAATAAAATTTTGACGCCTCTCGTTCACCTTTGCAAACAACGTTTTAGTATCAATACTTACACCAAGCTCTAAAGGTAACATCGCAATATCACCATTAAGCGAAATACGCTTTTTTAACGTGTAAGCAATTGGGTAATTACTTATTGGTAAAGTGCCTTGCTCTGCCATTGTGGTTGCAGTAGAAAATTCTTCAGTCCATGTTTTTGCTTTATTAAATTCAAAACCGAAGCGTAATTGAGGGGTTGGATGATATAAAAATTCACCTTCATTATTCATTAGGTAAATTTGTGTTCCTTGTGGAGATTCAACCGTCAAACTTTTTATTAATTTATCAGCAAAGTAGTTAGTGACTAATATTGCAAAAATTTTATTTTTTTCATCAAAAACAGGTTTAGCTACACGAAAAGTACTTATATAAGGTTCTTGTATCTGCCCATTTTCACGGTTGTAGTTAATAGGAGAAATATAAACACTTTTATTATCGAGCATACTCGCTTTTATCATGTAATCGCGTTGGCCTTTCTTTTGTAATTGCAGACCTTGCAGTCGATTAATTTCTCCGAGTTGGTTTCGATCAACTCTGACAACTTCTTGTCCACCATCTTCGAGCGTAATATAGCGAGCTTGCAATATACTGTCATCAGTCTGCATAAAGCCTGTAAAAATACTTGCTAAACGCTCTTGCCAAATATCAATGGGCGTTCCAAGAATTGGATCAATCAGTTTATTTTCTTTTGCGCGGGTAATACCTTGAATAGGAGGAGTTGCATCTAAAAAGCGGATTGCGGTAACACTATCTTTAAGGTGTTTTTTTAGTGAAAGGCTTTTTGTTTCAAGCTCACGTTTTAATTCTATTTGAGCTGAATGGTAAACATCACTTCTTACTTTTTGATCGAACATGTATAGAGAAGGCAAAGCTATAAGAACAAATATTATTGTTGCAACGAGCATTAATTTATTATTTTTTGTCACATTCAAAAAAATATTTCTTTTTAACATTTACTTCACCACTAGATTTTAATACCGCTATTATAGAGCAATAAAAGCTAAAAAGGACCCCGAGACTAATCAGTTATGACTATTAATTTACGCCTTTAGCGTAAAAAAATACTAAATCATTAGTTTTAATCCCACATAAATAACAGATAGCGGTATAAATAACGTTCTAAATGATTAGGTTTATTTTTCAAAATTTTAGCAGTGCGCAATCCCTTTTTTAAAAAATAAGGTAACGACAATGCAGCTTAAAAAAACAACAGATATAGGGGGGATTCATTCAAAAATTTAATTCTATGATGAGTATCATTGAAAACGGCCCATAACTTACTGACAACAGACTCCTTTAAAAGAACCAACTAGTCCTATAAGGCTTATTATATGTGTATTCACTCTATAACGCCTGTTTCCTTAGCAATACTCTCTAAATTCTTCAAAAATTGAATCGATTCATGAGTTATGTCTTTGACCTTAAACTGCGCTTTTATTTCGAGTTCACCTTCATCTATTACACTGTTACTAACAGTCTTTAAAGAAACGGCTTTCCCTTCATTATACAATGTGATTTCAGTCGGCATTTGATTTGTGTCGTACTTAAATTTACGCATAAAATCTATTAAAGGCACATCTAAAAAACCAACAAATGCTTTTCCAAAATAAGTATCTTCTCGTGCTCGCTTTAAAAGCCAAGTATATTCAGCAGATGATAGAAATTGGTTTGGGAATGAACTCGTTTTTACTGTTTGGACTTTTTCATCATCAAAATACCCTATAAATAAATTATCGCCTTCCTTTTCGTAGGCAATATAATTATTAGGGTCGTTTTTAGGATCAAGACTCATTTCATAAATTTGTTCTTTAGTAAATCCTGGCGCATATTTCATCATATCAGTAAGACCTTTATCACCATTTCCTTTATTTACAGAATAATCCAATCTGTATGCGATATTTTTTTGATGGTCTAAAATGTATTGCCCATCATCTCTAATAGTCATTTCTGTAAATGTTTTATTTGGTAAAACATAGTCTGTACGAAGGTATTTATCGGTGACTTTTATTTTAATGTATGCGAAATGATTTAGCTCTTTAGTTACTTGATAATTTAGTGAAAGGTAGTTTTGCGCGTTTGCATATCCACATAAACTTGCAGTGAGAACGATTATAAATTTAAATATATTTTTCAAAATTTCATCCTTAAAATTTAGTAATTAAAAATCGACGAAACCACATCGTATTTAGCTATTATTAGCGCCTATACTAAAGTACCTATTACATTAAATAGATATAACTTTTGGTAGGCTCATAGCAAGTATGATGAGTATAAACATAAAAACGAATAATCCAACATGAAGTTTAAATGGATAAACCATTTGGGTTGTTCTGTTTAATGACACTGGGTATTTATATTTTAATAATGAAAAAACGAGTGTTTTACTATCAGCGCTCCAATGAGATAGTGGAATACTCTGCCCCTTTGTCGTTTTGAATACCAGTGAGATTAAATACGACCTTTTAGTTGTACTCCCTACTGAGCCTTCAACTGAGGCATAATCGTAATTCCATTTAGCCTCAATGCTAATAATATCCTGCTTAGTTAGTGTGCGCGGTGTTTTATCAGTAAATAATAACGCGGGTAAATAAAGTTCATCATCATCTATTATTATGGAGCTTAAGGGCGCTGTTTTTATAAAATAGTATTTATTACAAATAATTACCCTAGCAAAATAGTAGCTTGCATAAGTTATAACTAAAAATGCAAAAGAAGGTTTCCAGTTTTGTGATGAGAATGCAATAAATAGCGAAAGCAAAGCAAAACACACTACGATGAGATGGACTAAATTTTTCTTACTACCAGGAAGCGGCAGTGCACACCTAAGTATAGGAATATTATTTTTAGCCTCAGCATTACCTAAAATAGTATTTTGTGGGAATATTTTTGAAAATTTGTTTACTGTTGCTGAGTTTGTTTTTTCAGCCTCGGCCTCTTCACGTTTAGCAGTATAAACGCGCTCAACGGTTGAAAGCTTATTCACTAATAGCTGCGCTTGTTTAGCTTGGTTAAAACACCTAAACGTGTAGGTACTAAGCTTGCCTTCTGCTGAGGTGTAATTAATATCAATCACACTAATGGCTTTATTATCTTGGCATGAAATTGTTTTAATCGTGCTAGTGTCAATGGTATGGTGACTAAACGTAAAGATTTTTTTCTTAAAAAAATAAGCAGCAAAATTTACATCAATTTGATTATTGTGTTCATCAAATTTTAATCGGTGTTGAAACATCAAAAGCGCAAGAATGAATAAAACATCAAGCCCATCACTTGTATCAAAAATCAATCCTTGACTTAAAACACCTAGCACAAGCCCTGCTGCAGTTAACCAAATGAGTAGCCATTTAATCGTTTCTAGTAATGATTTTAATACAATTGAATTAGCCAAAATTCCCTCTTTAATAAAAAGAGTATGCTTAATTGCATACTCTCAAAACATATAAATACTTGAGTTATTCAAGTATACAATAGCCCGTATTTATTCTTGTTCCGTACATTTAAAATGCTTTGGTACAAAAGGCATCATTTTATCAATGTATTTATCAGCTTTTGCTTGTCTAAACTCTTCGCATTTTTTATAAATAGTGGGTTTTGATTATCTTTAGTCGATAAGATGTGCTGTGTACGTTAGCGAGCTTAAATCGCAGCTAGCACATAATAATAAGGGGTAGAATAGTGGTGTTTTCAATAATCCATCCTTGTCTAGTAATCCAAAGTTCAGCCTATAAACTTAAACTATTTAATAACCGAATACAAACCGCTGTGAAAAGAATGGATTAAAAAAGCACCACTAAAGTGATGCCTTTATAATAAGTTACATGTTACCTAAATAAAACATCTTCTCTGTTAAACCATTTAACGCAAAATGTCAGTAGTCCGGCTGCAATGATTGCAGTTGCTAAAAATATTAAGCCTACAAATGTGTAATCAACAGTCCCTTTTACTATTTCTTTAATTGCTAAAGCCACGTTTGTAACAGGAATGAATGCTGTTTTAGCAGTAAGCTCCATATTTGGCATTATTGAAATAATAATAGGGAAAAACACGCCCATACTTAAGGGGGCCATATAGTTTTGTGCTTCTTTAAATGTGCGTGCATAAATAGATATAGCCAAGGCTAAAGCCGAAAATATAGCTGCAACAGGTAATAGCAGTACAAATATCATCAGTAAATCGGTAACCGCTAATGTACTAAATGCCGCTTTAATAAAATCTAGATCGGCAAATGCTAACGCCAGTGCTATCCAGCAGCCCATACTTAAGACCGTTATGGTTGTGGAGGCAATGGATGTAGTTAACAAAGTTATAAATTTACCAAGCACCAGCTCTGTACGCGTAATAGGTGTAAGTAGGAGTGTTTCTAGCGTGCCGCGTTCTTTTTCGCCAGCGCCTAAATCAATAGCGGGATAAGTTGCCCCCATCAATACTAATGGAATAAGTAAGTAAGGTAAAAGCCCGCCAATTTTTTCGCCAAGGTTTTCACGTTTATCGGCTGTATCTACTTTTATGACTTCAATTGGATTAAGAATAGATTTTTGAACAGACTCTTCAATACCAAAACTGATTAGCTTTTGAGTTTGCAGCACGTCACTGTATTCTGTTGCGAGTTCTTTAACGCGTTCGAATAAAAAGTTGATAGATTTTGAATCGTTAAAAACAACCTGCCACTGGCTTTGTTTTCCATCGTCCAATGTTTGCACAGCATGACTTGGTAAATAAATACCCATATCAATATCGCCAGCGATCACGCCTGCTTTAAGCTCATCAATATTGTTAAAGGTTTTATCCCCTTTATAAAGCTCAAAGCTTTTGTGATAAAACACTTTATCTGTAAATTCTTGTGCGTATTCACCGTTGATAATCGCGTAAGTATTTACTTTTTGTTCTGCGTCCATTGCTGCTTGCGAGCTTATAAATGCCATTACAGCAAACAATAACGGAAATATAGCAACAGGGAGCGCGACTACAAATAATAGCGTTTTTTTATCGCGTAATAACTCTTTTAATTCCTTTTTATATACTTCAAACATCATGTTTCTCCGTTAATATGTTCATAAACGCTTGATTAAGCTCATCACTATTACCTGCTTGTTTAAATTCATCTACTGTTCCGTCGAAGCAGCTAATACCTTCGTTAATTACAGCGACTCGGTCACATAAGAGTGCAACTTCATCTAAATGATGGGTCGAAAAAATAACAGGAGTACCTTGCGCCTTTAAACCCTTAATAAATTGAATAACGGTTTGCGTGGTCATTATATCGAGACCCGTTGTTGGCTCATCAAGCACAACAACTGCTGGGCGATGCACAACAGCACGCGCAATATTTGCTTTTTGCTTCATACCTGTTGATAGGTTTTCTGCGCGTTTATCTACAAACTTATGCATATCAAGCAATGTAAATAGCTCATCACAACGCGATGCAATATCGCTTTTGCTCATACCGTGGAGCTTTGCAAAATACTCTATGTTTTCTTTTACAGTTAAGCGGCCATACAAACCGGTAGAGCCCGATAAAAAACCGATAGACTTACGCCCCAGTAGCGGTTTTTTTACAATGTCGTTTCCGGCAATTGTTATTGAACCTTCATCGGGCTTTAACGCGGTTGAAATCATTCTAAGTGTCGTTGTTTTACCCGCACCATTTGGGCCTAGCAACCCAAGTACTTCACCCTTTGCGCAGCTAAAACTCACATCTCGTACTGAGTGAAAGTAATCTTTATCTTCACGAGGGTCGATGTCGTCTATTTTATTTTTTTTGTGATCTTTAGTTAGCTTAAATTTCTTTTTAAGCCCAGCAACTTCTATCATGTTCGTATCCTTCGTTTCGCTCTAAAATAATCTGTATTGTTGTAAAATGAGTCGTCTTTGTTTTCGTCATACCAGCCCGGCACACCTAATAAAGGCAATGGCGAAAGTTTTTTGTTATCAGCTAAGCAGTTGTCTGTATTAATCATCTCATAAAGGGCTTGGTCAAGGTACTGGTATTGCGTTACTAAATCTTTACAAAATATTTCATTAGGTACACAAACAAATAACGCTTTACCTGTTAAGCCTATATAAGGTTTAGTAAGCATTTCGTAATTTGCATGACCAAACATAAAAGGCTTTATTGTTTTACCCCACTCATGTTTGTGTTCAACAAATGCTGTTTTCCATTGATGATCGCAAAGCCACTGCTGCCATTTACTCTCACTTATAGCTAATACAACACCACATTCATCAAAGAGCGTTAGCGCATTACGATGCTTAGTACGCTGTTGTATTCCATGTTCAGCTATATCTTGCACATGACGCTGGTTAATAAGTGCTTTGGTTTTAGGAAATAAACACCAAATAAAGCCACCAAATAAGTCATGCCAATTCTCATTGCGTGTAGGTACAACACCCGTTTCAAAAATAACCTGTTCGTAATAACGATCGCCAAAATCTACCTTTGCATCATCTTCAAAAGTAATAGGTATATTATTCGCATTAATAGCGGTTAAAAATGGAGTAAACCACTGCGGCGCAGGCCAATCTGTTAGCTCGTTAACTTTAAACAGCTCACGTAAGTGCGAAAATGCACCGGTTTCTAAACTGCTGATTTGCCACTGCTCGGGGGGAGTAAAACGCTTCATTTAAACCTTTAACAATTTATGCCTATAATTTACGAGAAGTTTACCGCAAAAACTGGTTCTACTTAATAGAAGTTAATATACTAATCACAACTTAAAACAAGAAAAGAGCTGACATGAAACATTATTTCTCTCTCACACTCCTTGCCACTGCTGTTTTAGCAGGCTGTGCAACAACAAGTATTACGCCTACTGATGTAACCAATGGTTATAACAGTATTCAAGCTGATGAACTGGCTAAACATGTAAAAGTACTCGCTTCAGACGAATTTGGTGGCCGTGCTCCTTCATCGCCTGGCGAAAAGCTAACGCTTGATTATTTAACTGCGCAGTTTAAAGCTTTAGGTTTGGCTCCTGGTAACGGCGATAGTTACTTACAAGAAGTGCCACTGGTTTCACTTGAAGCAGATGCGAACATGGTGCTTAGTATTGGTGGTAAAGACTATCAATATAAAAAAGACATGGTTATGGGCAGTAGCCGCATAAGCGCACAAGAAGGCATAGAAAACTCTGAACTTGTATTTGTGGGGTATGGCGTTAATGCACCTGAATACAACTGGAATGACTACGAAGGCTTAGACGTTAAAGGCAAAACAGTGGTAATGCTGGTTAACGATCCGGGCTTTGCAACAAAAGATCCCGCTTTATTTACTGGCGATGCGATGACCTATTATGGTCGTTGGACATACAAATACGAAGAAGCGAGTCGCCAAGGTGCCGCTGGTGCAATTATTATTCATGAAACAGCACCTGCATCTTACCCTTGGTCGGTTGTTGAAAACTCTTGGAGCGGCGAGCAGTTTGGTTTTCAAAAAGAAAACAACAATATGGACCGCGTTGCAGTTGAAGGCTGGGTTACAACTGACGTAGCAAAAGAACTTTTTACTAAAGCCGGTTTAGATTTTGATACTGCGAAAGTAAACGCAGCTAAAGGTGCTTACCATGTTGATATGGGTGACTTAACCGCTTCTGTTAGTATTAAAAACACAATTAAAAAATCAGTGTCGTACAACTTTATCGCCACTTTACCTGGTAGTGAAAAACCAGATGAGCATGTTATTTACTCGGCTCATTGGGATCACTTAGGTACAGACAAAACACGTAAAGGTGATCAAATTTATAACGGTGCACACGACAATGCAACGGGTACCGCTGGGCTAATTGAAGTAGCCGAAGCTTTTACTAAATTACCAAAGCACCCTAGCCGCTCAATGACTTTTTTAGCGGTAACTGCTGAAGAGCAAGGTTTATTAGGTTCTAAATATTATGCGGCAAATCCAGTGATCTCAGCTAATAAAACAGTGGCTAACATAAACATGGATAGCTTAAATTTATTAGGCAAAGTAAAAGACATGAATGTGGTTGGTATTGGTAAATCACAAATGGATGAGTTTTTAGAAACTGCGGCTAAAGAGCAAGGCAGAACAATATCTGGCGATCCTAAACCATCATCAGGTGGCTATTACCGCTCTGATCACTTTGCATTTGCTAACATGGGTATTCCAGCCATGTACGCAGGTGGCGGTACTGTTGCTGCTGATGAAGAAACAGCTAACTACCGTAAACGTATGAGCTTAGTACTTCGCGGTTGTTACCATCAACCATGTGACCGTTACCGCGATGAATGGGATTTATCGGGTGCGGTTCAAGACTTGCAGTTGTTTTATAAAGTAGGTTTTGATATTTCTGAGCAAGCGCAATGGCCAACATGGAATGCAAACTCTGAATTTCAGCGTAAGTAGCACTATTTAATCACAGTCTTAAATTCAAGTTTAAAGCAACTTGAGTTTAGCTATCGAAAAACTCAAACAGAGTAATCGATTTAAATAAATGCAAATGATATTGATTATCATTTAATTAAAATATACAGTGTGACCTAGTTAATTTATTAGGTCGCATTGTATGATTTCACTCCCTCACATTGGTTTTATTACTCCTGCCTCAAAACGATTTTTGAGCCAAAATAAACGCTTACTGCTGCCTTTATTTATTTTAACTTGCCTTGCAATACCGCAATTACGTGAAATAACAATGACCGCACTGAGTGATGCCTTTTTTCAAGTGAGTGTATTTGTTGCTGCAACCCTTTTAATTTATTACTACGCTATAGAACACTTACCTCAATTAGAGCTTAGTTATTTAAGCGCAAAATCACCGGTTCTAGAAATAAGCTTTGCCGCTATTTTAGGGGCATTACCAGGCTGTGGTGGTGCAATTATTGTGGTAACTCAATTTACAAAAGGCCAAGCAAGCTTTGGTGCTATTGTTGCCGTATTAACAGCCACAATGGGCGATGCTGCATTTTTATTACTTGCTACCCGCCCCACTGAAGGCCTGTTAATTATGGGAATAGGGTTAGTTGTTGGTACATTTAGTGGTTTACTGGTTAATGCAATTCACAAAAGTGATTTTTTACGCCCTACAGCGCAAGAACAAAAGCACCAAATTAAAATACTCTCAACTAATATTATTAAAATCAGTAAACCAGTTTGGATGATAGCAATTATCCCAAGCCTTATTATTGCCTTTTTAATCGCCTTTAATATTGATTTTAGTCAGTTTGGTAAGTACACAAATACAACTATTAGTATTTTTGGCGCTGCTATGGCTTTGTTTATTGTTAGTATTTGGGCACTTTCGTCAAGAGGTGAAAGCTATCAAGAAGTAACGTCAGAAGACGATGCATGTAACCCCACCTCTAAAATAATAAAAGTATTACAAGATACCCATTTTGTAACGGCATGGGTTGTAGCCTCTTTTATGCTATTTGAGATTTTGGTTAACATTGCAGGACTTGATTTAAAAACGTGGTTTGTACATTACGCCTATTTAGCCCCATTAATTGCAGTGCTTATTGGATTTTTACCCGGCTGTGGCCCGCAAATAATTGTTACAACGCTTTATATTCAAGGCATTATTCCCTTTAGTGCTTTAGCAGGAAACGCAATTTCTAACGATGGTGATGCGTTATTTCCAGCAATAGCAATGGCGCCCAAAGCTGCAGTTATAGCTACACTTTATACGTCTATTCCCGCATTAATAGTTGGTTATGGGTTGTATTTTTTTGCTGAAATTTAAAAGAATGAGAAATAAAAAAACAAAAAAGCTCAGCAATTGCTGAGCTTTTAACATGTTAAGTTATTCTTACTTATACAGTAGTTGGTTCTACTGCTAATTCTTTTGGATTTGGACCAAAATCGTTCTCACCTTCGTGCGAATCTTGCGCAAGGAAAACAATTAAAACAATCCAGCCAATTACTGGCACTAACCAAAGTAGTTGCCACCAGCCTGAACGGCCTGTGTCATGAAGACGACGAGCACCAGCACTTAAGCCAGGAATTAATAGCGCTAAGCTATAAATAGAGCCAATGAACATTGTACCTAGTGCACCATCAATCACATTACAAACTACTGAAAAAATAGTATTAAACAATACAAACATCCAATATGCTTTACGACGATTACGACCTGAAAAATCTGCGTAGCTGCGCAACGCGTTCATATAATGTTCCATGAAATTTCCTTAGTGTTATTTTTTATATTCCCTAACGGGGTTAATCTAATTACTTTTAGTAACATTTGTATCTTAATTAAAAACAGCTGACATTAAAACAAAAAACCAGCTAAAAGCTGGTTTTTATTACATATTAACAATTTAGCTATTAACTCATAGCCATCATCATTGCCGATGGGTTTTCTAAGTACGACTTCCATAGGTTATTAAAACGAGCAATAGTGCCCCCATCAATAACACGATGATCGCCAGACCAACTCACTTGCATAATAGCTTTACTTACAACCTGCCCACTTTCATCAAAACGCGGTAGATGCTGCAGTTTACCTAGCGCAACAATAGCCACTTCTGGTTTATTAATTATAGGGGACGCGATAGTGCCGCCAATAGCACCAATGTTAGAGATGCTAATTGTCCCACCTTTTAAATCATCCGGTGCAACACGGCCTTCTCGCGCTGAATGAGTTAAGCGGGTTAAATCATTTGCCACATCAACAATGCTTTTACTCTGGCATGATTTAATATTAGGCACTAACAAGCCAATTTTTGAATCAACCGCTATACCGATATTATGATCGTTATAATAGGTAAGCTCTGAACATTCATCGTTCACTTTTGAATTAAGTACTGGGTACTCTTTCATTGCTAGCGAGAGTGCTTTTACAAAAAATGGCATCATGGTGAGCTTAACGCCTTGTGCTTTGTACTGCTCTTTTAAAGCGCTACGCAAAGCTATAAGCTGTGTTAAGTCTATTTCATCACTAAACGTAAAGTGCGGAATAGTTGAAACCGAAGCTACCATTTGCTTGGCCATGGCCGCTTTAATGCCTTTAATTTGCTCTACTCGTACGCCACCGCTTTGATTCTGTGTTTGGTTTTGCACTGCACTTTGAGAAGCATCGCTATTAAGCGGTGAAGTATCAATAGTATTTGGCACTTCGCCTTTTACATACTCTTCAATATCTTGCTTGTAAATACGGCCATTTTTACCACTACCTGGTACACAGGTTAAATCAACATCTAGCTCACGAGCTTTACGACGAACCGCGGGGGATGCAACCGCTTTTTGATTGATAACTTTAGCAGTTTGCTGTGTTTTAACAGGGGCAACTTTTTCCGCGACGGCATTAGTTTGAGCCTTTACGACCGCTTGGTTTATATCAACATTTGGTTTTGCTGCACTGCCTGCAATTGTCATTTGAAACAACGGGCTATGTACTTTTGCTATTTCACCTTTCTGGTAATATAGTTTTTTTACTGTGCCTGTATATTTTGCCGGAATTTGTACTAATGCTTTGTCGGTCATTACGTCA
This sequence comes from Pseudoalteromonas sp. Z9A4, assembly GCF_011378845.1. Taxonomy (NCBI): domain Bacteria; kingdom Pseudomonadati; phylum Pseudomonadota; class Gammaproteobacteria; order Alteromonadales; family Pseudoalteromonadaceae; genus Pseudoalteromonas; species Pseudoalteromonas sp. Z9A4. Next base: position 145,542 of record NZ_WTLA01000005.1, on the reverse strand, counting down.
CAAACCGCTTGGTCTTCTTCTATTTCGTCGCCTTCAGCAACTAACCAATCAACAATCTCACACTCAACAATACCTTCACCAATATCCGGTAATATAAAGTCCTCAACCACATCAGCTGCATCATTAGTTTTATTTTCAGCTTGTACTGGCTCTTGTACTACTTCATTGCTAATGCTTTCACCTGCTACATCCATAGCGAATAAAGGGGCATGTACTTTAGCAATCTCACCTTTTAGATAATATAGCTTTGAAATAACGCCATCATGCACTGCCGGAATTTGTACTAATGCTTTGTCTGTCATAACATCGCAAATTGGCTGATCCTCAGATACGGTATCGCCTTCTTGTACTAGCCATTCAACTACTTCGCATTCAACAATGCCTTCACCAATATCGGGTAATATAAAATCTTTAGCCATGGTAACCCCTAAAAATCCAATGATTGTTTAATTGCAGCCAACACTTTTAGTGCATCCGGTACGTATTCTTTTTCAAGTGCCAGCGGGTATGGCGTATCTAGACCACATACACGTAAAATTGGCGACTCTAAATGCAAGAAACACTCTTGTTGTATTGTCGCGGCTATCTCTGCACCAAAGCCATTGGTTATAGGCGCTTCATGACTCACGATTAAACGGCCGGTTTTAATAACCGATTTAGCAATCGTTTCAACATCCCATGGTAAAATACTACGAAGGTCAATAACTTCACAGCTTATACCTTGCTCACTTGCTTGCTTTGCTGCATCTTCAATAATCTCCATTTGAGCACCCCACGCTAAGAGCGTAATATCGGCACCCTCTTGCACTACTTCAGCCGTGCCTAATTCAATGCTGTAATCTTCTTCTGGCACTTCGCCAATTGATGCACGATATAAACGCTTAGGCTCAAAAAATATGACCGGGTTATCGTCTTTAATTGATGCACGTAATAAACCTTTAGCTTGATAAGGGTTACGCGGTACAACTACTTTCAAACCCGGTGTGTGCGCAAAATACGCTTCGGGTGATTGTGAATGGTATAAACCACCGGCAATACCGCCACCATAAGGTGTACGAATAGTTAAGTTACCTACATTAAATTCATTACCACTGCGATAACGAAATTTAGCGGCTTCATTTACTATTTGATCAAACGCTGGGAAAATATAATCCGCAAATTGAATTTCTGCCAATGCAGGTGCACCAAATGCCGCTAAACCATTAGCAAAGCCTAAAATACCTTGCTCGGTTAAAGGCGTATTAAAAACACGATGTTTACCGTACTTCTCTTGCAAGCCCGATGTTGCTCTAAATACACCACCAAAGTAACCAACATCCTCACCAAAAATACAGGCTTGAGGGTGTTCATTCATCGTAATATCGAGAGCAGAGTTAATTGCGTGGAGCATGTTCATTTTAGCCATTACTTAATTCTCCCTGCGGTTACTGGGTAAGCATCTGGATGCTGTTTTATATGTTCTTTTAGTTGCTCGTACTGGCGTTGCAATAATGGAATTGGTGTATCGTAAACGTCAGATACCAGTTCTTCTAAAGCGGGCTTTGCAACAACTTCAGCACGTTTAAGCGCTGCTAAAATGTCTTCACGAATCGACTCTTTTGCTTTTATATCGTCTTCTTCGTTTAACCAGTCTTGCTTGACCAACCATTTTCTAAATTTATCAATAGGGCACGTTTGATGATTAGCTTCTTCATCTTTAGAGCGATAACCACTTGGATCGTCTGACGTAGAGTGCGCACCCAAACGATAAGCAATCGATTCAATGAGTACAGGCTCACCTTGTGTTGAGGCTATTTCGCGTGCTTTTTTAGTTGCCGCATACACAGCAAGTGCATCTGTGCCATCAACACGAATTGTTTTAATGCCATAACCCACACCACGCGAGGCAATACCATCGCCTTTAAACTGCTCATCAGCAGGGGTAGATATGGCATAGCCGTTATTACGTGCAAAAAATATAACCGGCGCTTTGTGAACAGCGGCCATATTTAAACCGGCATGAAAGTCACCTTCAGATGCAGCACCTTCACCAAAGTAACAAATAGTCACATTATCAATTGTGCTGGCAAGCTCGCCTGTTTTAGCGTCGATGTGCTTTATTTTTTGGCCATATGCATAACCCGTTGCCTGTGGTATTTGCGTACCCAATGGCGATGAAATCGTCATGTAGTTTAGCGCTTTAGACCCATAATGAATTGGCATTTGACGGCCTTTGCCTAAATCCAATTCATTTGAAAACATTTGGTTCATAAATTGATCAAGCGTAAAGCCACGATAATGCAGGGCTGCCTGTTCACGATATTGAGCCATGATCATATCGTCTTGATCCAGTGCAGCAGCAGAGGCTGTAACTGCGGCTTCTTCGCCTAGGCATTGCATATAAAAACTAACACGGCCTTGGCGCTGCGCGCCTTGCATACGTTCATCTAGCAAGCGAATAAAACGCATGGTTTCGTATAATTTAAGTGCGGTATGTTTTGAAATGTCAGGTGCGGTTGCACTAGGATGAATGTCGCCGTCCTCAGTTAAAATACTAAGGGTTGGAATATTAAGCGCATTACCATCTATAAATTCTAGATCATGATTAATATTCAGCGATACGTTATTTGGATTACTCATAACCTACCTTCTTTTGTTGTCGGTAAAACAGTGCCCCTTTAAATTATTATTGTGGGTGATTGTTGCTGGTTAAACTTTGCAACATCTGCACTATCTTTAATTAAAGCTGCCAACACTTTACGTTAACGTAAAGTGTTATTCAACAGATCTGGGACGAAACAAAAGCAAATACTGGTTAAATAAGTGGCAAGTTAACGATACGGTTACTTTAATTAATAGTAATCATATAGTTAACTTTAAGTTACTAGTGGTCTGATGAGTTAAATTAGACGAAATTGCTATCAATATCCATTGGAATAACAGTAAGGAGTGCTCTTTGCCCTAATGCTACGCTCGCATTTGGAAAAATAATAGCCTCTCCTTCAACGTCAGCGTAAATCGCTGTATCACCGTCGGTTGCAAGTAGTGCACCTTTCGCAAAGCCAGTAAAGTTCTCGGCATCGTCAGAAAAAGGAAAGCTAAAATCGTTCTGCGTTCTATTTATTGTGCGATGGACAGCAAACAATTCAAAATCGTTTGCATTAAATTCAGGATATTTAACTTCATTTTGACTAATTAATGCAGTTAAGGTTTGCTTTGTTTTTTCAAAGCGAGCCATATCGTTTTGACCAAATGGCTTAACTTGACCCAGCTCTACCGTAAAAGAATCAGCACCGTGTATAAATGACGAATAATAGCTAAATGTTGTTGCAGGAGATTTCATCATAAGCACGGTATTTACACCACAACTCAATAAAAATTGTAGCTGCGACTTTTTCCATGGCTTACCATGTAAAAATGGATACACAGCAAATTTTTCGTTTTTAGAGCCTCTAATTGCAGTGTGTAAGTCGTAATGACATCGCGTACTGCCTTGCTCGCCACGTGTATAAAAATCGCTTACGTACTGCTCAAGCTTTGCAGCGCGGTTTCGCTCATTATTCATTGGTACACCTTCAATTGTATGGTGACCATTAAATAATCTATTTAAGTTTTCTTCTACAAAACGCAGGCCAATATTAATTGATTGTGGATTACCGTAAATAAACAAAACACGCTGCTTAAGTATCAGCTCGCCTTTTATAATTTGTTTAATAAGTGCATCACAAATTTCAATTGGCGCAGTTTCGTTACCGTGTACAGCGCTTGAATAAACTACATCTTTTGACGTTATAACAGCAGGTTGAAACTCAATGACTCCGGTATCGTGTATATTTACACGAGTCCCATTATCTAAAACAAACTCACCTGCATCTAAATGCCATTCGTTGTCACGACTAAGCGTTAAAAAATCGCCTGTTTGTTTTAATTCATTTAAGTAAGATGGATTGGCTGACATATAATAAGCCCTTTAAAAATAATGTGAGAGTAGACTCTTATGCATATATTTTTATAAATACACAAGGTATAGAAACGAAAACGGCTGAATAAATCAGCCGTTTTAAAATTATTAGATTAAGTTAGCTTATAACTGAATCTACAAGCTTTTTAGCTTCTTTTTCAAGTAACGCTAAATGCTCTTCACCTTTAAATGATTCAAGGTATATTTTATAAATATCTTCAGTACCTGATGGACGCGCTGCAAACCAGCCATTTTCAGTAACCACTTTTAAACCACCAATGGCAGCATCGTTACCTGGTGCATGAGTCAATTTTTGCAAAATAGGCTCGCCAGCAAGTGTATCTGCTTTTACATCAGAAGCACTCAATGCTTGTAAACGTGATTTTTGACCGCTTGTGGCTGGTGCATCTAGGCGTTTATAAATTGGAGAACCAAACTCTTGTTCTAATTCTTTATAAAGGACTGATGGCGTTTTACCTGTCACAGCAAGTATTTCTGCAGCGAGTAGACCCATAATGAAGCCGTCTTTATCTGTACACCATACAGAGCCATCAAAACGTAAGAATGCAGCACCTGCGCTTTCTTCGCCACCAAAGGCAAGCTTGCCTTTGCTTAAGCCTTCAACAAACCATTTAAAGCCTACTGGTACTTCTTTAACCTTACGGTTGTTACGAGCAGCTACTTTGTCGATCATAGAGCTAGAAACCAATGTTTTACCAATTTCTACGGTTTCATTCCAATCACGGTGTTTAAGTAAGTAATCGATTGCCACTGCTAAAAAGTGGTTTGGATTCATTAAGCCGTCTGGCGTTACAATACCGTGACGATCGTAGTCAGGGTCGTTACCAATAGACACATCAAAATCATCTTTTAGTGCAATAAGATTTGCCATTGAATAAGGTGATGAACAATCCATACGAATTTTGCCGTCTTTATCAAGTGGCATAAAAGCAAAACGTGGATCAACAACATCATTAACTACGGTTAAATCTAAATTATATTTTTTTGCAATGACTGGCCAAAAATTAATACCTGAACCACCTAGTGGATCGATACCAATTTTAATACCTGCATCGCTAATTGCTTTTAAATTAACGATATTTGCTAAGTCATCAATATAAGGAGTCATTAAATCTTCGTAGCGGATAAAGCCAGAACGCGATGCCTTAGCGAATGGGAATAACTCAACTTCAACTAAATCTTCTAGTAAAAGTTGATTAGCTCTGTCTTCAATCCATTTAGTGACGTCGGTATCTGCTGGTCCGCCATTAGGTGGGTTGTATTTAAAGCCACCATCTTCAGGAGGGTTATGCGAAGGCGTAACAACAATCCCGTCTGCTAATTCATTTGGGTGTAGCTTATTGTGGCTAACGATTGCATGGCTAATCACTGGTGTTGGCGTAAAATCACCATCTTCTTGTGTGATCACTTGCACTTCATTCGCAACAAGTACTTCTATTGCAGAGTTAAATGCGGCTTCACTCAATGCGTGTGTGTCTTTGCCTAAAAATAACGGACCAAATATGTCATTTTGTTTTCTGTAATCACAAATAGCCTGAGTAATCGCTAGAATGTGTGACTCGTTAAATTTAACATCGTAAGAACAACCACGGTGGCCTGAGGTACCAAAGGCAACACAATGCTCTGGATTTTGTTCAAGATCAGGTTCATTTAAGTAATACGCAGATACTAATTTAGGTACGTTAACCAGTGCCGATTGTGGAGCAGTTTTGCCTGCGCCTGAGTGAATAGCCATTATATTTCCTTACAGGTAATCGCGAATTTTTTCAGCTTGCTCTGCACTATATCCAAGGCAAAGAGCAACTTCATGAAGCATCATTTTTTTACGCGTTGTATTAGAATTAGTCATAACCCAATATTCACTATCGGTTATGTTTTTAGGATTCATACTACTACCGCTATTTACTAAAGCTTCTTTACTAGTAGCAAAGTAAACACGGTCACGCCCTTTTATGTCTAATACCGCAGAAAAATCAGTTTTATGTGTGCGGTAAAATGCACTTAAAATAAACAAAAAGCGTCCAACAACACCTTTTTGCATTGCCAGCTCTTCTTTATTTAATACATTAAAAACATTATCGCTTTTTTGCTTCACGGGTGCGTGAGCTACAGGCGTTTGTTTTTTTGAAGTCTCAGCAGCAGATGGCTCTGAGCTTTTTAATGTGGCGGTAGACGTAGTCGCAGTTTGATTATTTTGAGTTAGTTCTACGTTTGCGGTTTGAATTTTTTCGCCGCTCAGATTTAATAAACGACGTAAAATAGTGGATGCACTTTCACCAATACTTTGCGTATTGCTAGCAATATATTGATATAACTCGTCGTCTATGTCGATTTGTTTCATGTTCTTCCTGTCATTACGGGTCACATTTTTTTCTCCCGTGTGATTATACCCAAACCAATCAGAAATGCGAGTTACAACAAGCACTCCCGTAAACATATTAATATTTACCTCATTGTTGTTGATTTAACAAACAAAAGCCCAATTTAATAAATAGTCGCTGTATTTTTTGCTTTTTAGAGCAATGCTCGGCAAACTATGGCGAAATTTTCAGGAGGCGGGTATGCAGTTAAATTACAAGCAACAAGGGCAAGGTCCTAATGTTATTTTGATACATGGGCTTTTTGGATCATTAGAAAACCTAAATGTAATAGCAAAACCATTAAGTGAACACTTTACTGTTATTAACGTTGATTTACGTAACCACGGGCTTTCTCCTCATAGTGATGAAATGAACTACCCAGCAATGGCACAAGATATTGTTGAGTTATTAGCACATTTGAACATAGATAAAGCACATTTAGTTGGGCACTCTATGGGTGGTAAAGTGGCAATGGAATTAGCGCTTACACATCCTGAACTTGTAAATAAGCTTGTTGTACTTGATATAGCACCTGTTAGTTACCCTGCTCGGCACACAAAAATATTACAGGCATTAAAAGCGGTTTCAGCACAATCAATTGACGATAGAAAACAAGCTGATGCTCTAATGCAGCCTTACATAGAAGAGCTGGGAGTTCGACAGTTTCTACTTAAAAGCCTCGCTAAAAATGAGGAAGGTCATTTTGCATGGCGATTTAATTTAAATGTGCTTGACGAAAAATATTCTACAATTACATCCAATGTTAATGAAAACAATTCTTGTTTATGCGATACTCTTTTCATTAAAGGTAATGATTCTGACTATATTTTGCCCGAGCATCGTACTGCAATTAAAGCTCGCTTTAAAAATACCAAGGCTAAAATAATTCATGGCGCAGGCCATTGGCTTCATGCTCAAAAGCCACTTGCCGTAAATAAAGCGATAAACGACTTTTTAACTGCGGTTTAAAGCAATTTTAATCGCGTGTTTTTGATTTTGCGCACTAAATATATGAATAATTATATGCTATAGTACGCGCCGTTTAATTTAAAGGTTATACGTTGATGGTCAGTCAGTTAATTAACGAATTTGATACCCTAGGGTTGTATTTTGGCTTAGCCGGTATTTTCATATTCATCGGCATGGCAATTAAAGACGTACTAAAAAGTGGCAATGTGCCTAAGTTCGGACAATACATTGTCTGGGGTGTGCTCTTTTTAGGTTGTTCAGGCTTTATTGCTAAAGGTCTTATTCAAGTATTTTGGCAAGGCGCAGGTGTAGGTTAAGCATGGCGAAGTCAGAAACAGATAGAACTACACTCGATTTATTTGAATACGAAAAACGCCCAGGCAGACCTAAAACCAATCCCCTTTCACGGGATATGCAGTTAAAGGTAAATAAACGTAATCAAATAAAAAGAGATAAAGCACGTGGCTTAAAGCGTGTTGAATTTAAAGTTTCATCGCAGTTATATCAAGCATTGAGTGATATGGCAGATGCACAAAATATTAGCCGCAGTGCGCTGATTGAAACGATTTTACAAGAAAGATTGGCTATTGATACATAAAAGGTTTTAAATCCATGGCAAGTGTAGGCATTTTTTTCGGAAGTGACACAGGTAACACAGAACACGTAGCAAAAATGATCCAAAAAGAATTGGGTAAGAAGCTAGTGGCTGTTCATGATATTGCAAAAAGCTCTAAAGAAGAGATTGCTGAATTTGATTTAATCTTATTCGGTATCCCTACTTGGTACTACGGTGAAGCACAATGTGACTGGGATGACTTTTTTCCAGAACTTGAAGAAGTAGACTTTGAAGGTAAACTTGTTGCTATTTTTGGTTGTGGAGACCAAGAAGATTACGCTGAGTACTTTTTAGATGCGATGGGCATGATCAACGATATCGTTACTGAGCGTGGCGCTATTGTTGTTGGTCATTGGCCGAGCGAAAGCTATGACTTTGAAGCATCTAAAGGCATGGCTGATGATAAGCATTTTGTAGGTTTGGGTATCGACGAAGACCGTCAACCAGAGCTTACAGAACAACGTGTTAAAGCATGGTCTGCTCAAGTATATGAAGAGATGTGTTTAAGTGAATTAGCTGACTAATTTACTGCATATATCGCTAGCTGTTTAAATAATTATCAAACAGTTAGCGTTTTAAGCTTTAGTGGCAATATAAATCAATTGTTCTTTGCACTTAACGCTTAGGCACGTTATCCTGTTTGTTGCTAATGTGTCGTGTACATCTTTGCAAGATGTCTAGTATAACCAAATAAAATTGAGACAGATTTAATGACTGATCATAACTTGGAACTTAAAAAAGCCGGTTTAAAAGTAACTTTACCGCGTATTAAAATATTAGAGATTTTACAATCTCCAGATAACCAACACATCAGTGCTGAAGATGTTTACAAAATTCTTTTGGATCTAGGTGAAGAAATTGGTCTTGCAACTGTATACCGCGTACTTAACCAATTTGATGATGCGGGTATTGTAAGCCGTCATCACTTTGAAGGTGGCAAATCAGTATTTGAACTTTCAGGAAGCACACACCACGATCATTTAGTATGTTTGAAGTGTGGCAAAGTTGTAGAGTTTGAAGATGAGATGATTGAACGTCGTCAACTTGAAATTTCTGAAGAAAATGGTATTACACTTACAAACCATTCTTTATATTTATACGGTGAGTGTAATGATAAAGCAGCGTGTAAAGAATTTAGCGACGCTAACAGCTAATACCGCTTTTAAAAAGCAATAAAAAACCTGCTAAGTGCAGGTTTTTTTGTGTCTAAAATACGCTTGTAATGAATATCCCCAGTAAATACTGGAGATATTTAGATATTATTTATTGAGTTTTAGACCATGAATCGCGAAGACCCACTGTTTGATTAAATACAACATTCTCTGATTTAGAATCACGAGAGAAATAACCCGTACGCTCAAACTGAAAGCCCTGCTCTGCTTGTGAATTAGCAAGCGATGGCTCTAATTTAGCGTTTGATAAAACAACCAGTGACTCTGGATTTAATGTTGTTTCAAACTCATCAGCGGCTGCTGGGTTTGGAACACTAAACAAACGATCGTATAAACGAACTTCTGCCGTAATAGACTCTGGTGCTGAAACCCAGTGAATAACACCTTTTACTTTACGTCCATCACTTGGATTTTTACCAAGTGTTTCAGTATCGTAAGTACAGAAGATAGTTGTGATTTCACCATTTTCGTCTTTTTCAACACGCTGTGCTTTAATAACATAAGCACCACGTAAGCGTACTTCTTTATCAAGCACTAAACGTTTAAACTTGTTATTCGCTTCTTCTTTAAAGTCTTCTCGTTCTATATAGATTTCACGAGTAAACGGTACATCACGACGACCCATTTCTTCTTTATTTGGGTGGTTAGCCACAGATAAAACCTCAACCTTGTCTGCATCGTAGTTTTCAATAACAACTTTAACAGGATCGAGTACGGCCATTGCACGTGGTGCATTTTCGTTTAGATCTTCACGGATACATGCTTCAAGCATACCCATTTCAACCATATTCTCTTGTTTTGTTACACCAATACGCAAACAAAACTCACGGATTGAACCTGGTGTATAACCACGGCGACGCAGGCCTGCAATTGTAGGCATACGTGGGTCATCCCACCCTTCTACATGGTTATTTACCACTAAATCGCTTAGCTTACGCTTAGACATAATTGTGTATTCAAGATTTAAACGTGAAAACTCAATTTGCTGTGGGTGACACTCTAAACTAATGTTATCAAGTACCCAGTCGTACAAACGACGGTTATCTTGAAATTCGAGTGTACATAATGAATGTGTAATACCTTCGAGTGCATCAGAAATACAGTGCGTGAAGTCATACATTGGGTAAATGCACCACTTGTCTGCTGTTTGATGATGATGAGCAAAACGTACGCGATAAATAATTGGATCGCGAAGCACCATAAATGAGCTTGCCATATCAATTTTAGCACGCAGGACACATTCGCCTTCTTTGAATTCGCCAGCACGCATTTTTTCAAATAACGCTAGGTTTTCTTCAACGGATGTATCTCTGTACGGGCTATTTTTACCTGGCTCTTTCAATGTACCACGGTATTGGCGTGCTTCATCCGCTGTTAAAAAGCAAACGTACGCTAAGCCTTTATTTATAAGCTCAACAGCGTAACCATATAAAGTATCAAAATAGTTAGAAGAATACTTTATATCGCCATCCCAGTTAAAACCTAACCACTGTACGTCTTCTTTTATAGAATTAACGTAGTTAATGTCTTCTTTTTCTGGGTTTGTATCGTCAAAACGTAAGTTACATAAACCGTTATAATCTTTTGCGATGCCAAAATTTAAACAAATTGATTTGGCATGACCAATATGCAAAAAGCCATTTGGTTCAGGTGGAAAACGTGTATGCGTTGTTGCATGCTTTTTACTTGCTAAGTCTTCATCAATTCGGGTTCTAATAAAGTTACTTGGGCGATTCTCAATTTCCGCCATAGGAGTGTAGTCCTCTAAATATTACGTAATAACAAAACTAATGCATTATTACAAAAACATACACTAACATACAGCACTAGATTAAGGTTTATTTTTGATATTGCTTAACTTTAATTCAGCTGAACCATTGTTTATGAATAAAATTTGTTTTAACGCAATATTTAAGTCATCTAAACAGTTTATAGTAGGTAAATAACCTACATTATAAGGATTTAAAGATGGCGACACTTAATCAACATCGTGTATATATTCCAACTAATGCACGCGCTAACCACTACCTTTTAGCTGAAATAACCCCTAATCACGATTTTTATAAAAGCTTTAGTGATATAAATTGCTGCTATGAACGTATTGCACGCCAGCTGTTTGCTTCTTGTGATGAGTACGAGCTTTATAATGTGCACTTATTAGCGAATGATAAACTACCCGTTGTAAGATTTAATGATGAGTCTTATCAATTAGAAACAGATAAACAAATGCTCTTTTTTTATAATCCCCGTTATCACGAAGCGCATAAGATTTATTACACTGAAGGTACACCGAGTAAAAAAATACGCATTCTATTTTTAGCAACAGGCGATGATTTGCGAGCCAACTCTGCAGAATTTCATAATAAAGTTCAAAAAGTGTTAGACACTTTACAAGGACAACTCTTAATAAATCAGCCCCAGTTTAAACTACGCGACCATCAACACTTAACGTATGACCTATTTGCTAAAGAAAAAGGCAACAAGGAAAGCTATGGTTACAAATTAAGAAGTCTCTACCCTCGCTACCAATCAAGACAATGCAGCATACCCAATGATTATGCAGAGATGACTTACGCCACTTTTACTATACCGGTTTCGCGCGCAATTAAAACGCAGTTTCAAACACTAATGAACACAAACGACTATGCTAAATTTTATGACTACTTTGCATATGCATTTATACGTGCGTGTCAAAATAACAACTTAAACCATGGCGCTATGGTTGCTAACGGCGCAACGCCTATTATACGCAATAGTAAAATAGATAAGAGTGAAGGCAATGATGAACTTCAAAAGTTAAGTTTTGATATTGAATCTAATGAAAATCAAATTAAGCACTTTTCTGAAGCAAGTAAATTAGTAGAAACGCTGCATTTTGTAGTAGTAGCAACGCAGCAGGATAAACATGAAATGGGCTACGGTCGATTTATGAACCAAGTAGAAAAAACAATCTATACTCTGTGTAATGAGCTGGCTATAAATAAACAACGCCAAGACTTATCTGTACGTTTTTTCCAGCATATTAGTTACCCGTTCTAAATTTTCATCTAATAACAAAAAGGCCCGCATGTGCGGGCCTTTTCAAAGGAAACAAGCGATTACCAGCCTGTTTTCTCTTTAAGTGCTTTACCGATATCAGCAAGTGAACGTACAGTTTTTACGCCCGCAGCTTCTAATGCAGCAAATTTCTCATCAGCAGTACCTTTACCGCCGGCAATGATTGCGCCAGCGTGACCCATACGCTTACCTTCTGGTGCAGTAACACCAGCAATGTAAGATACTACAGGTTTAGTTACGTGAGCTTTGATGTACTCTGCAGCTTCTTCTTCTGCAGTACCACCAATTTCACCAATCATTACGATTGCTTCAGTTTGTGGATCTTTTTCGAACATTTCTAGAACGTCGATAAAGTTAGTACCTGGAATTGGATCACCACCAATACCAACACACGTAGACTGACCAAAACCAGCATCAGTAGTTTGCTTAACTGCTTCGTACGTTAAAGTACCAGAGCGAGAAACAATACCTACTTTACCAGGTTTGTGGATATGACCAGGCATGATACCAATCTTAGTCTGACCTGGAGTAATAACACCTGGGCAGTTAGGACCGATCATACGAGTACCTGTTTGATCTAGTTTAATTTTAACATCAACCATATCAAGTGTAGGGATACCTTCAGTAATACAAACTATTAGCTCGATGCCAGCATCGATAGCTTCTAAGATTGCATCTTTACAGAAAGGAGCTGGTACGTAGATAACTGAAGCAGTTGCGCCAGTTTCTTTTACAGCATCACGAACTGTGTTGAATACAGGAAGACCAAGGTGCGTTTGACCGCCTTTACCTGGGCTAACACCACCAACCATTTGTGTACCGTACTCAAGCGCTTGCTCTGAGTGGAAAGTACCTTGGCCACCAGTGAAACCTTGACAGATAACTTTTGTATCTTTATTGATTAATACAGACATTATTTGCCCTCCGCAGCAGCAACAACTTTTTCAGCAGCGTCTGTTAGTGATTCAGCAGCAATGATATCTAGACCAGAGTTCTTAAGAACTTCACGACCTAATTCAGCATTAGTACCTTCTAAACGTACAACTACTGGTACGGTTACGCCAACTTCTTTAACTGCGCCAATGATGCCTTCAGCAATCATGTCACAACGAACGATGCCGCCAAAGATGTTTACTAAAACAGCTTTAACATTGTCGTCAGAAAGAATGATTTTGAATGCTTCAGAAACACGTTCTTTAGTAGCACCGCCACCAACATCCAAGAAGTTAGCCGGCTTGCCGCCGTGTAGGTTTACGATGTCCATAGTACCCATTGCTAGGCCTGCACCGTTAACCATACAACCAACATTACCGTCTAGAGCAACGTAGTTAAGCTCGAAGCTTGCTGCGTGTGCTTCACGAGCATCTTCTTGAGATGGATCGTGGAATTCACGGATTTTAGGTTGACGGTAAAGTGCATTACCATCAATACCGATTTTGCCGTCAAGACAGTGAAGGTTGCCTTCGTCTGTAATTACTAACGGGTTGATTTCAAGTAGTGCGAAATCAAAATCAGTGAACATTTTACCAAGACCCATAAAGATCTTAACAAACTGTTTCATTTGTACTGGGTTAAGACCCAACTTGAAACCTAGTTCACGTGCTTGGTAAGCTTGAGGACCTACTAACGGGTCGATCTCTGCTTTGTGGATAAGCTCTGGTGTTTCTTCAGCAACAGTTTCAATTTCAACGCCGCCTTCAGTAGACGCCATGAAAACGACTTTACGAGATGCACGGTCAACTACTGCACCTAGGTACAATTCGTTAGCAATGTCAGTACAGCTTTCTACTAAAATTTTAGCTACTGGCTGGCCTTTCTCGTCTGTTTGGTAAGTAACTAGGTTTTTACCTAACCAGTTAGCTGCAAACGCTTTTACTTCTTCGATAGTTTTAACTAGCTTTACACCGCCAGCTTTACCACGTCCACCTGCGTGAACCTGAGTTTTAACAACCCACATATCGCCGCCAATTTTTTCAGCAGCTGCAGCAGCTTCTTCAGGTGTATCGCAAGCGTAACCTGTAGAAACGGGTAAACCATATTCGGCAAAAAGTTGTTTTGCCTGATACTCATGCAAATTCATGATGCTTTATCCAATTTTTTATACTAAAAGAGCTGAATATTTTTTCAAATAAACAACTATCCCAAATTGCGCACCTAGTATAGATCCCAAGGCTTAACATGAAAACCCCAGTACGACCAAAGGCGCAAAAAAAAAGCTGTGAATGTTCATTCACAGCTTACATTTCATACAACTAGATTAAACATCTAGCAATAAGCGAGTTGGATCTTCAAGTAACTCTTTAATAGTTACTAAGAAACCAACAGATTCTTTACCATCAATGATACGGTGGTCATAAGAAAGTGCTAAATACATCATAGGTAGTATTTCAACTTTACCATTTACAGCCATCGGACGGTCTTGAATTTTATGCATACCCAAGATTGAAGACTGTGGCAAGTTAATGATAGGTGTAGATAGCAATGAACCAAATACGCCACCATTAGTAATAGTGAAATTACCACCCGTCATATCAGCAAGCGTAAGCTTACCATCACGACCTTTAAGTGCTAACTCACGAATACCTTTTTCGATTTCAGCAACAGATAGTTTGTCACAATCTTTAAGTACTGGAGTAACTAAGCCACGTGGAGTAGATACTGCAATGCTGATATCGAAATAGTTATGGTAAACAATATCGTCACCATCAATTGAAGCATTTACATCTGGGAAACGCTTAAGAGCTTCAGTTACAGCTTTCACATAGAAAGACATGAAACCTAAACGAATGCCGTGACGCTTTTCAAACGTTTCTTGATACTGCTTACGAAGGCTCATGATTGGTCCCATGTTCACTTCGTTGAATGTAGTTAACATTGCAGTTGAGTTTTTAGCTTCAAGAAGACGTGTCGCAATCGTTTTACGTAAACGAGTCATAGGAACACGTTTTTGAGTACGATCGCCCATTGGTGCTGCAGGAGTAGAAGTTTCTGCTTTTTTAGCCGCTGGCGCTGGTGCTTTTAAGAAAGTATCAACGTCTTCTTTAGTCACACGACCATTTTTACCCGTGCCTTTGATTTTAGAAGCGTCTAGGCCTTTCTCAGCAATTAAACGACGAACTGATGGTGTTAACACATCTGAACTTTCGCTTGAATCTGCTGCTGGCGCTGCGTCTGCTTTTGCAGCTGGAGCCGCTGGTGCACCGCCTGCTTTAACCGAACCAATTACTTGCTCGCCTAGTACAGTATCGCCTTCGCCGTGAATGATATCACCCATGATGCCATCTTCTTGAGCTACAACTTCAAGAACAACTTTATCTGTTTCAATATCTACCAAGTTTTGGTCGCGTGTTACCGCGTCACCTGGTTGTACATGCCATGTAGCAATTGTTGCGTCTGCAACTGATTCTGGAAGTACAGGTACTTTAATATCCACTTCTTTACCTTCTGATGCTGATTGCGCCACTGGCGCGTCTTCTGATTTAGCTGGTGCTGATTCTTCTTTAGTTGAACCTTCACTTGCTGGCGCTGCATCAGCATCACCAAGTAAACCCATAACTTGGTCGCCAAGTACGGTTGCACCTTCTTCTTGTGATATTTCTGTTATTACACCGTCATGCTGTGCAACAACTTCTAAAACCACTTTATCTGTTTCAATGTCTACTAAGTTTTGATCGCGAGTTACTTTGTCGCCAACACTTACATGCCATGTAGCAACGGTAGCATCTGCAACCGACTCAGGAAGAACAGGAACTTTAATTTCTGTGCTCATTGCTTATCCTTTATTTTCTATAGTAAGCGCGTCGGCAACGAGCGCTTGTTGTTCTTTAGTATGTACTGACATGTAACCACACGCTGGTGATGCAGACGCTTTACGTCCTGCATATTTTAATTTAGCACCTTGTGGGATTGCATCAATAAAGTGATGTTGTGAACAGTACCATGCACCTTGGTTTTGTGGCTCTTCTTGACACCATACAAAATCAGTTACGTGTTGGTAGCGCTCTATAATTGTTTGCATTTCATCGTGTGGGAACGGGTATAACTGTTCAACACGTACAATTGCAATATTATCTTGCTCAAGCTTACGACGCTCTTGTAGTAACTCGTAGTAAACTTTACCGCTACAAAATACAACGCGCTCTACTTTCTCAGGATTAATATCATCAACTTCGTCGATCATATTATGGTAAACACCGTGTGAAAGCTCTTCAAGTGATGAAGTTGCAAGCGGGTGACGAAGTAGCGACTTAGGCGTCATAACAATCAGAGGACGACGAAGTGGTCGAACTGATTGACGACGAAGCATAGCGTAAACTTGCGCCGGCGTTGAAGGAACACACACTTGCATGTTGTGATCAGCACATAGTTGCAAGAAACGCTCTAAGCGCGCTGAACTATGCTCTGGGCCTTGACCTTCGTAGCCATGAGGTAACAAAATTGTAAGCCCACATAAACGGCCCCACTTTTGCTCACCAGAACTTAAGAACTGGTCAAATACAACTTGTGCACCATTGGCGAAGTCACCAAATTGCGCTTCCCATATTACGAGAGACTTAGGTTCAGCGGTAGCATACCCATATTCGAACGCAACGACAGCTTCCTCAGACAAAACAGAATCAAAGACTTCAAATGTGCCTTGATCTTCACTTAAATGCTCTAAAGGAGTGTAAGTTGTACCATCAGATTGACCATGAACAACAGCATGACGATGAAAGAATGTTCCTCGACCTGTGTCTTGTCCTGTTAAACGAATGTCAGTACCTTCAGACGCAATTGTTGCATAGGCAAGTGTCTCTGCCATACCCCAATCAAGTGGTTTTTCACCTGTGGCCATTAGCTTACGATCGTCATAAATCTTTTTAACGCGAGATTGAGCTTTATGTTGTTCTGGGTAAGAAGCTACTTTCTCACCAAGAGCTTTAAGCTTCTCTACAGATACGCTAGCATCGTAGTCAACATTCCATTCATGACCAATATATTTGGCCCACTCAGAAGAATGCGACGTCTCTGGCTGTATTTCTGAAACAACACAGCTGCCTTCATCTAGTGCATCACGGTACTCATCAGCTAAGGCTTTAACTTCTTGTTCAGAAAAAGAGCCTTCAGCAATAAGTTGGTCTGCATAGATTAAACGCGGCACTGGATGCTTTTTAATTTTTTGGTACATGACAGGCTGAGTTGCATTAGGCTCATCAGCTTCATTGTGACCATGGCGACGGTAACAAACTAAATCAATTACTACGTCACGCTTAAACTGATTTCTAAAATCAAGAGCAAGTTGAGTAACAAATGCAACGGCTTCAGGATCATCAGAATTAACATGGAATATTGGAGACTGAACCATTTTAGCAATGTCAGTACAGTATGGCGTTGAGCGAACGTCATCTTGCTTAGAGGTTGTAAAACCTACTTGGTTGTTGACAACAATACGAATACTACCACCACAACTAAACGCATTAGTTTGTGACATGTTAAACGTTTCTTGAACAACACCTTGTCCAGCAATAGCAGAATCACCATGGATGGTAATAGGTAGTGCTTTAATGCCTGATTTATCACCTAAACGGTCGAGACGACCACGTACAGAGCCCATTACAACAGGGTTTACGATTTCTAGGTGAGATGGGTTAAACGCAAGCGCCATGTGTACATTGCCACCTTTAGTAGCAAAGTCAGACGAATAACCCATGTGATATTTAACATCACCAGAACCTAACGTTTCTTTATGTATACCAGCAAATTCATCAAATAATTCTGATGGATTTTTACCAAGTACATTAACTAAAACGTTTAAACGACCACGGTGAGCCATACCAATAACAGCTTCTTGTTGGCCGCTTTCACCAGCGCGGTGAATAAGCTCTTTAAGCATTGGAACTAACGCATCGCCACCTTCAAGTGAAAAGCGCTTAGCACCAGGGAACTTAGACCCTAAATATTTTTCTAGACCATCTGCTGCAGTAAGCCCTTTAAGGATACGTAGCTTTTCATCTTTTGAGAATTTAGGCCTAGACTGGACAGATTCTAGACGTTGTTGTAACCAACGTTTTTCCTCTGTTGATGTGATGTGCATATACTCAGCGCCAATTGAACCACAATATGTAGTTTTTAGTGCTTGGTATAGTTCACCTAAAGGCATAGTATCGCGCCCTACGGCAAACGATCCTACGTTAAACTCGCGGTCAAAATCACTTGAAGATAGGTCGTGGTACTCTAGCTCTAAATCTCGTACACGCTCTCGTTGCCAAATACCTAATGGATCTAGGTTTGCATTTTGGTGCCCACGAAACCGGAAAGCATTAATAAGTTGTAGAACTTTAACCTGTTTAAGGTCACCGCCACTACCCTCTGCTACCACTACTTCTCTATGCTTGTTTTTTGCAAGCTGTGCAAACTGTGCTCGAACCTCTGAATGTTTTACTTCAACATCCACACCATCAACTTTAGGTAATTGTTCAAACACTTCTCGCCATTCGTCTGGCACAGAAGTCGCATCGTCTAAATACGCTTCATAAAGCTCTTCTACATAAGCAACGTTGCCGCCGTTTAAATGTGAAGATTCTAGCCATGCCTTCATCACACCTTCGTGCATTTATAAGCCCTTTTTTTTAGCGCAGAAATTAATAGTTATTATAACAAGACGGCTAATATAATTTAATATTAGCCATCTTACCTTTACTAAGCTATCAAACCGCTCGGTTTAGTAACATAGATTTGATTTGTCCAATTGCTTTGGTCGGATTAAGACCCTTAGGACAAACGCTAACACAGTTCATGATACTGTGACAACGGAACACACTGAACGCATCGTCTAAATCCGCTAAACGTTCTTCAGTTGCTGTATCTCGGCTATCAGCCAAGAAACGGTAAGCATGAAGAAGGCCTGCTGGACCAATGAACTTGTCTGGATTCCACCAGAACGAAGGACACGATGTTGAACAACATGCACACAAAATACACTCATAAAGCCCATCTAATTTATCACGTTCTTCAATAGTTTGAAGACGTTCGCCTGCTGCAGGCTGATCATTAATTAAATAAGGTTTAACTTTTTCGTACTGAGTGTAGAACTGACTCATGTCAATAACAAGGTCACGAACCACAGGTAAACCTGGTAATGGACGTACTACGATTTTACCTTTGCCATTTTTTTGTAGCGTAGATAAAGGAGTAATACATGCTAAACCATTTTTACCATTCATGTTAACACCATCAGATCCACACACACCTTCACGGCATGAACGACGGAAAGATAATGTAGGATCTTGTTCTTTTAGAAGAATAAGTGCATCCAACACCATCATGTCGTGACCTTCCTCTGTTTGCAAGGTGTATTCTTGCATACGAGGAGCGTTGTCAACATCTGGATTATAACGATAAACTGAAAATTGTACTTGTGCCATCGTCTATCTCCTAGTAAACACGTGCTTTAGGTGGGAAAGCTTCACGCGTTTTAGGCGCATAGTTTACATCACGCTTGCTCATTTCATCCGTTATAGGATTGAATACTGAGTGACATAACCAGTTTTCGTCATCACGATCTGGGTAGTCAAAGCGAGAATGTGCACCACGGCTTTCTGTACGGAAGTTTGCAGCTACTGCAGTCGAGTAAGCTGTTTCCATTAAGTTGTCTAGTTCAAGACATTCGATACGCTGCGTATTAAAGTCTGATGATTTATCATCAAGACGAGCATGTTGCAGACGTTCGCGAATTTCTTTAAGTTCTTGAAGACCTGCAGCCATTGAGTCACCTTCACGGAATACCGAGAAGTTAAGCTGCATACATTGTTGTAGGTCTTTTTTGATTTGAACTGGATCTTCACCTTGGCCAGCCGTTGAATTTTCCCAACGATTGTAACGTGCAAGAGACGCTTCTAAGTCTGATTCTGAAGCCGCTTTAGATATTTCAACGTCATTCAGGTACTTACCTAAGAAGTTACCCGCAGCACGACCAAACACAACTAAATCTAGTAATGAGTTACCACCTAAGCGGTTTGCACCGTGTACAGATACACAGGCAATCTCACCTACTGCAAATAAACCTTGAACTACTGTTTCGTTGCCTTGAGCATCGATTTGTAGCGCTTGTCCATTTACATTAGTAGGAACACCACCCATCATATAGTGACAAGTTGGAATTACTGGAATTGGCTCTTTTGCAGGATCAACGTGAGCAAATGTTTTAGCAAGGTCACACACGCCTGGAAGACGTAAGTTAAGCGTTTCTTCACCTAAGTGGTCAAGTTTTAACTTAAGATGTGGACCCCAAGGACCATCACAACCACGACCTTCACGGATTTCAGTCATCATTGAACGTGCAACAACGTCGCGAGACGCTAAGTCTTTTGCGTTTGGTGCGTAACGTTCCATGAAGCGTTCGCCATCTTTATTTAAAAGATAACCGCCTTCACCACGACAACCTTCAGTTACTAGCGTACCAGCACCTGCGATACCCGTTGGGTGGAACTGCCACATTTCCATGTCTTGCATAGAAATACCAGCACGTGTTGCCATACCGACACCGTCACCAGTGTTAATGTGAGCATTAGTGGTTGATGCGAATATACGACCTGCACCACCAGTAGCTAATACAACAGCTTTAGATTTGAAGAAGGTAACTTCGCCTGTCTCAATCTCAATTGCAGTACACCCTACTACATCACCATTATCGTTTTTAACTAAATCAAGTGCATACCATTCAGAGAATACATTTGTTTTGTTTTTAACGTTTTGTTGATATAGAAGGTGTAATAAAGCATGACCAGTACGGTCAGCAGCTGCTGCAGTACGTGCGGCTTGTTCACCACCAAAGTTTTTCGATTGACCACCGAAAGGACGTTGGTAAACACGGCCATTTTCAAAACGAGAAAATGGTAAACCCATGTTTTCTAATTCGGTAATAGCTTCAGGGCCAGTTTGACACATGTATTCAATAGCGTCTTGGTCACCGATAAAATCGGAACCTTTAACGGTATCGTACATATGCCATTCCCAGTTATCTTCGTGTGAATTACCAAGCGCAACCGTAATACCGCCTTGAGCAGATACAGTGTGTGAGCGCGTTGGAAATACTTTAGATATTAATGCACACGTTTTGCCAGATTCTGTAATTGCTAAAGCAGCGCGCATACCTGCACCACCTGCACCAATTACTACGGCGTCAAATTCACGAACAGAATATTTCACTTAAACACCCCATAATACGATTAGACCAATAGCTACGTAAGCAACGGCCATTAGGTTTAATACAAAACCTAAAACTGCACGAAGCTTTGCGCACTTAACATAGTCTGTAAGAACTTGCCAAAGGCCAATGCGGGTATGAACCATAATGCAAACAAGGGTAATTAACGTAAACCCTTTCATTGCTAGGTTAGAGAAGAGGCCTGTCCAGGCTTCGAAAGTGACTTCTGGCGTCGCTAAAAAATAGCCGATAATAAAAATCGCGTAAGCGCTGATTATTAATGCCGTGGTACGTAAAGATACGAAATCTTGTACACCATCACGTTTTAGAGTTGCTTGATTTAAAACCATATCCACACCCCTGCCAATACGGCAAACACAACACCAAGAGCCATTGAAACTTTAGCGCTGAGGTTACCTGATTCAAGTTCTTCCCAATGTCCCATATCCATAATCATATGACGGATACCACCAATAAGGTGATAACCTAATACAGAAACAGTGCCCCAAGCTATAAATTTGGCAATGAATCCGTTAAACAGACCCTTGACGAATTCAAAACTTTCAGCTGAAGAGAGAGACTCAGACCAAGCCCAAATGACAAACGTTAAAGCAAAAAATAATGCAACACCGGTGACGCGGTGAAAAATTGAAGCTTTAGCCGTTGCCGGCATAGATATAGTTGTTAGATCTAGATTTACAGGTCTTTGCTTTTTCACAGTTACTTGCCCATCTTTGCTCACAGTGGAGCTCATCTACTTGTTTTTCTAAAAACCCACCAAATATTACTGATGGAACTATCAAAATAAACGTACCAAAACAATTAAAGTTCACAAACCTGTAAATTTTAAGCTGTTAAGAATATGTTTACCCAAATACAATACGGTTTAAAACCACCGTTAGTATATATACCCACAGGGCTTTTTACAATTCTTGTTTATTTAGAGATGTTTGCGAATTAGCCAATAGTATTATATTTAATTAATACCGAATATTTATTATACATATATGCATAATGTTTATAAAAATTGACTTTAACCCCCTCTTTCACGTTAAAATGAGAAGATGTGCTTAAAACAGATTTCAGAACTTTAAAATCTAAAAATCAGAATAGATATCTTAATAGGAGATACATAACGATGGCAGATAAAAAAGCCACAGTCCAAATTGATGGACTAGATCCAATCGAACTTCCAATTTATCAAGGCACTGCTGGCCAAGATGTAATCGACGTACGTACGTTAGGTTCACACGGTCACTTTACTTATGACCCAGGTTTCATGTCGACTGGTTCTTGTGAATCTGCAATCACCTATATTGATGGTGGTAAAGGTATACTACTTCACCGTGGTTACCCAATTGAGCAATTAGCTGAAGACTCAAATTACATTGAACTTTGTTACTTACTTTTAAATGGTGAGTTACCTTCTAAAGAACAATATGAAGTTTTTAAGAATGAAATCACTACAAGCACTATGCTTGACGAGAAAATTGCTAACTTTTTCCAAGGTTTCCGCTTTGACGCTCACCCAATGGCAATGCTTTGTGGTGTAGTGGGTGCATTATCATCTTTCTATCATGAAGACCTTGATATTACTGATGCTGAACAACGTAAAACAAGCGCAGTTAAACTTGTTGCTAAGTTACCAACAATCGCAGCAATGGCTTATAAAACAAATATCGGCCAACCGTTTGTATACCCACGTAACGATTTAAGCTACGCAGAAAACTTCTTACACATGATGTTCTCTGTACCTGCTGAAGAATATAAAGTTAATCCTGTAACTGCAAAAGCAATGGATAAAATCTTTATGCTTCATGCAGATCATGAACAAAATGCATCAACTTCAACAGTTCGTCTTGCTGGTTCATCTGGTGCTAACCCGTATGCATGTATTGCAGCTGGTATTGCATCTTTATGGGGACCTGCTCACGGCGGCGCTAATGAAGCATGTTTAAACATGTTAGAAGAGATTGGCTCTGTTGACCGTATTGATGAATACGTAGCTAAAGCTAAAGATAAAGCTGACCCGTTCCGCCTTATGGGCTTTGGACACCGTGTTTACAAAAACTTTGACCCACGCGCTACAGTAATGCGTCAAACGTGTCACGAAGTTTTAGCTGAGCTGAACATCCAAGATCCACTTCTTGATATTGCTATGAAGCTTGAGCAAATTGCGCTTGAAGACCCGTACTTTGTAGAGAAAAAACTATACCCTAATGTAGATTTCTACTCTGGTATTATCTTAAAAGCGATTGGTATTCCAACAAGCATGTTCACTGTAATCTTTGCAATGGCACGTACTGTTGGTTGGATCACTCACTGGGATGAGATGCTATCTCAACCTGGTCATAAGATCAGCCGTCCTCGTCAACTTTATACTGGTTACACTCAACGTGACTACGTATCAACTGACAAGCGTTAATTAACGTTGGTTAGTTTAAAAAGGCCGCATTTTGCGGCCTTTTTTATTAACAACACTTGAGAATTATCATAAACCGATTACAATTCCTGCCTTAAAAACACTATGTAGATGAGCCATGCTTGCTTTAAAGTTTGATATAAATAAAATTAGAAACGACTTCCCAACATTAAATCAAACAATAAACGGCTGCCCGCTTGTTTATTTAGACTCAGCAGCAACCTCACAAAAGCCTCAATCAGTTATAGATACAATTACTGAATTCTATACGTTTCAAAACGCTAATGTACACCGTGGACGCCATACACTTAGCGAGCAAGCAACTTATTCATATGAACAAGTACGGGATAAAACTGCAGAGTATTTCAATGTATTTAGTAAAGAGATTGTATGGACTAAAGGCGCTACAGAAGCCATTAACTTGGTTGCTAACGGATTAAAAAAGCGCTTAAATGAAAGTCATACCATAATGATATCTCCGCTTGAGCATCATGCAAACATAGTGCCTTGGCAAATAGTGAGTCAACAAACGGGTGCTAAATTAATAGCGCTTCCACTAAATAAAAATGGCACGCTGAACACCAAAGAATGCTGTGAATTTATAAAAGAAACAAAACCTGCCCTATTAGCTATTACACAAGCATCTAACACACTGGGTAATATAACCGATTTAAAACCACTAATTAGAGCTGCAAAAGACGTCAATTCTCTTGTTTTAGTCGATGGTGCACAAGGTGCACTGCATTTAAAACCCGATTTACGTGAATTAAACTGTGACTTTTATGTCTGCTCAAGCCATAAAATGCTCGGACCAACAGGATTAGGTGTGCTTTATGGTCGATATGAGCAATTAAATACCCTTGAGATTTACCAATCAGGTGGTGAAATGATCGATAAAGTGTACTTAACTCACAGTACTTATCGTCCTGCGCCTGCAAAATTTGAAACTGGAACACCAAATATCTCTGGAGTTTTAGGCTTTGGTGCCGCATTAGACTATTTAAATGAATTAGATCACGCAAAAATTCAGCAATATGAGCAAAAATTGTTTAGTTATGCAGCTCAAAAATTGGTAAAGGTTGATGGTATTACAATATATAGCAACCTATCTGACAATATTGGTACACTCTGTTTCAACTTAAATGATGAACATCCTTATGATTTGGCAACTTTACTTGACGGGTACGGGGTTGCAGTAAGGAGTGGACACCATTGTACACAGCCATTAATGACACATTTAGGGCTTAATGGAACGCTAAGAGCGAGCTTTTGTTTTTATAATACCTATGAAGATGTAGATATATTCATTGATTCACTTAAAAAATGTATCGCTTTACTGGACTAAACGTCACTTTAATAGAATTAATTAGGATAACTCATGACAAATACGTTTAACAAAGTCACAGAATCTATAAAAAATGCGCCCGCTTGGCAGCAAAAATATCGTGAGATAATGCTTTTAGGAAAAACTTTACCTGTTTTAGCTGATGTTTTGAAGACTGATGATGCACTTGTACCAGGCTGTGAAAGCAAAGTATGGATGTTTGTTGAATTTGATTTAACAGAAAATACACTTGTTGTAATTGGTGACTCAGATACACGTATAGTAAAAGGATTATTAGCCATTATTTTAGCGCTTTACAATGGCCTCACACCAGAGCAAGTAGTGAATAAAAATGCGTATGAAGAATTTGAAAAGCTCGGCCTTATAAGCCACTTAAGCGCATCACGTGGTAATGGTATTAAAGCCATGGTTGATAAAATACAAACAATGGCACAACAAAAGCTTAGTTAGCAAAAACTAAGCTTGCGAGCGTTGTTTTTTATCTAGATATTTACGCACCGCTTTTGCCGCAACAAAAAAGCCGAAGCTTCCTGTGATCATAGTCACAGATCCAAAACCATTATTACAATCCATATTCATCGAGCCATCAGCGCTTTGCTTTGCATGACATACGCTGCCATCGCTTCCCGGGTAAACCAGTTGCTCTGTTGAGTAAACACAATCAATATTAAACTTACGTTTAGGATTATTACTAAAATTATACTGCTTACGCAAAATATAACGTACTTTTGCAAGTAATGGGTCTTGCGTAGTTTTAGCTACATCACCAAAGGTTATTTGGCTAGGATCTGTTTGTCCGCCAGCACCACCGGTAGTAATTATAGGAAGTTTATTACGTTTGCAATGCGCTATTAATGCTGCCTTTTCTTTAACTGCATCAATACAATCAATCACATAATCAAAATCTTGAATATGCACTTGGATATTTTCAAGTGTAATAAAATCATCAATCACATTAATTTGGCACTCTGGATTAATAAGCTCGCAGCGCGCTTTCATTGCCTCGACTTTAGCTTGACCAATAGTTCCCGTTAACGCATGAATCTGCCTATTGACGTTAGTGGCGCAAATATCATCCAAATCAATCAATGTTATTTTACCAACACCAGTACGTGCAAGTGCTTCAGCCGCCCAGCTTCCTACACCACCAATACCTACTACACAAAAGTGTGCTTCTTGAAGCCAATCAAATTGTTGATGACCATACAAACGCTTAATTCCGCCAAAACGTATATCTGTAACTTTTTCGCTCATTTACCAATCCAGTTGCCATGGCGATTGCCATGCTTGAAAATCTTGATGTTTAATTAACGCCAAATACTCATCACCATTATCGGGTAATAAAGTTAGCTGTATTTGTTCACCTTGCCATACAAAACTCAAGGCATATGCATGTAAATAGGTACGATTTGATGGCGTGCCTGAATACATTGCATCGCCTAAAATAGCAGAGCCAATACTTTTTAGTGCCACTCTTAATTGATGCGTCTTTCCTGAATAAGGCTTTAAAATATACCCTCTAAATCCCGGTTTATAACTCAGAGAATAGAATCGGGTGATTGCAGGGTTAAGCTTACTCGTTAGTAACTTAAACGAGCCACGGCGAGACTTAGCCATATCGCCTTTTATCCACCCTTGCTTCTTTTTAGGTTTAGCATCACTAATCGCTAAATAAAATTTATTAATCGCATGCTCAGTGAACATAACAGTAAAGCTGGCCGCAGCGGCCTTGTTTCGCGCTAAAATAATCAGCCCTGATGTCACTTTATCTAAACGATGAACGGCATAAAGCTTTTGCGATAATTGTTGTTCGGCTAACACAACAAAGCCGGGGCCATCTTCTGAATGAAAATTAAGACCCGCTGGCTTTTCTAAAATATAAAAATCGTTATGTGTAAAAATGATTTTTAATATTTTACTTACTTGTTCACTCACGCGCCTGTACTTTTAATATGCGCTATCACCTTCGCTAAGTCATCTGCCGTATCAACTCCAGCATGGGGTGTTATTTGAGCTTGCTCTATTTTGATTTTATAACCATGATACAACACACGTAACTGCTCAAGCGATTCGATTAGCTCAAGTGGCGATATGCTCAATTCTATATATTGTTTAATAAAACCCGCTCTGTACGCATAAATACCTACATGGCGCTGGAACGGTTCTAAATTAAGAGCACTGTTGTTATTCATCATTGTGCTTCTATCAAACGGAATACTTGCACGAGAAAAATACAGCGCATTTTTATTTATATCGCTAACCACTTTAACGGCATTAGGATTAAATACTTCATCACGCTCTTCAATAGCAACACTTAACGTTGCCATTGGTGCTGTTGAATCACTTAATAATGCAGCAACTTGAGATACATTTTCTGGCGCAAGTAAGGGCTCATCGCCTTGCACGTTAACCACAATTGTATTGCTGTCGAGATTAAGTAAATCAACCACTTCAGCTAAACGCTCAGTACCCGATTGGTGATCTTCGCGAGTCATTACAACATCACTAGTAAATAAACTTACCGCATCAAACACTTTTTGATGATCAGTTGCTATAACAACTTTGCTAGCCCCTGATAAACATGCTTTTTCGTAAACATGTTGAACCATTGGCTTACCGCAAATATCAGCAAGCGGTTTACCCGGTAGTCGGGTTGATGCAAAACGTGCAGGTATTACAACTACGAATTCCACTTTTCAACCTCTTCTAGAGATAGTTCACGTGCTTCGTTTTCAAGCAATACTGGAATATCATCTTGAACGGGGTAAGCAAGCTTAGCTGCAGTGCTAATTAGTTCGTTGTTTTCTCTATCAAAGCGTAATTTACCCTTACAAACTGGGCAGGCAATTATCTCGAGTAATTTTGTATCAAAGGCCATTGAGTATTCCTTTTTCTTTTAATAATGAATTTAATGTGTTTATTACGCTATCGGAAGGCTCTGCATCTACAGGTAAATAATACCAATTAGGTTTTGCAAAGGACTTACATTTAACCGCGTCTTTTTCGGTCATTATAATGCAATCATCACCAAACTGAATAAAATCATCTGCAGTATAAGCATAATGATCTCTAAAGTGATGAGTCGATAATAACTTAATATTTTGTGCTTCTAATGAGTTTTCAAACCGTTTAGGGTTCCCAATTGCACTTATTGCATGTGCGTGAGTTACCGTATGTTTTGCATCATCACCTGAATTAACTAAACGAAGGTTACTTACTTGCAGCACGTAGCTATTATTAGCCTCACCGCCATTTTCAATTACTATATCAACACTTTGTAAGCGTTTAGTTGTTTCACGAAGTGGCCCTGCGGGCATAACAAAACCATTACCAAAACGACGTTCACTATCAACAATACAACACTCAATGCTACGAGGCATTTTATAATGCTGCATCCCATCATCAGAAATAATGACATCTAGCGTATAATTTTTTTCTAATAAATCGATATTGTGTTGTCTATTAGGGCCAACTGCTATTGGGCATTTTAAACGATGGTATAAAAGCACAGGCTCATCTCCAGCCTTTTGGGAGTCAACAACTGAAGTGACTAACAGCGGGTAATTATCTGATTGCCCACCATAACCTCTACTAATAATACCCACTGATAAACCTTGCTCGGTCAAATACTCATACAACCACAAAACAAAAGGTGTTTTACCATTGCCGCCTACGCTTATATTGCCGACTACAATAACAGGCGTTTTGCACTCAAAAGGTTTAAGTATTTTAGCGCTGTACAAGAGTTTTCGAAATGCCGATACAACCCAAAACAAAGCACTTAATGGTAATAACAATAAAGTAATTAGACCAAATGGTTTATACCAGCTTTGCTCTATTTTGCTCACGCCTGATCACCAAACTGCATTTTGCAAAGTGCTGAATAAGTACCGTCATTTGCTAATAAGCTACTATGATCGCCACTTTCTATCACCCGACCGTTATCAATAACATAAATTCGGTCACTGTTTTCAATAGTAGATAAGCGATGTGCTATAACAATAGAGGTTTTATCTTTCATCAGCGTTTCTAACGCTTGCTGAATAAGCTTTTCAGATTCGGTATCAAGTGCTGATGTCGCCTCATCTAAAATCAAAATAGGTGCATCTTTTAATATCGCACGCGCTATTGCTATTCGCTGTCGTTGACCACCTGAGAGCATTACCCCATTTTCGCCTACCATGGTGTTTAATTGCTCTGGCAGGTCTTTAACAAATTCCCACACGTGCGCTTGTTTGGCAACTTGTTCTAACTCTTCAACAGACACATCGTGCTTTATGCCATAACAAATATTGTTGGCAATCGTATCGTTAAATAACACGACTTGCTGGGACACTAAAGCAAATTGGCGACGCAGATCAGTTAATTTATAGTCCTGCAGTGCTATGCCATCAAGTAATATTTCACTCGGTAGTTCTAAATCATAATAGCGGGGTAACAAGTTAGAAATTGTGGACTTACCTGAGCCTGAGCGCCCAACTAAAGCAATACTTTCACCCGCCTCAATCGTTAGCGACAAATCGTTTAATACGGCTTCATCTTTCGTTGGGTACTTAAAGGTTACGTTCTTAACTTCAATTAAACCTTTAACTTTATCAACCGAAACAGTGCCTGTATCTTTTTCCATTTCTTCGTCTAAAACTAAAAATATACTTTGCGCTGCAGAGATACCACGTTGCATATCACTATTCACATTGGCAAGTTGTTTCAGCGGACGCAGTAACATCATCATAGAGGCAATTAATGCCATGAAGTCACCAGAGGTAATTGTATCAATCATTGATGGCAACGACACCGCCCACAAAATAACAGCCATAGCGCTTGCCGCTAAAATTTGAATAATAGACACGCTAAGCGCTTTAGTAGCATCCATTTTAATACGTTGCTGACGGTTATGATTATTAATTTTTGAAAAGTGATTAATCTCTTGATCTTGACCACCAAAACCATGAATTACTTTATGCCCACTTAACATTTGTTCTGAACTACGAGTAACTTGCCCCATAGCCGATTGAATATTTTTTGAAATATGGCGAAAGCGTTTAGATACTACGGCAACAATAATAGCCACTAATGGAATAATCACTAAAAATATCAGCGATAATTGCCAGCTGGTATAAAACATCACAGCCAGTAAAAATACAACAAACGCCCCTTCACGTACGACTATTAATAAGGCTTTAGTAATTGCTTGTTGAACTTGTTCTGTATCAAAGGTAATTTTTGAAATTAAATCACCCGTTGAGTTTTTGTCATGAAATGACACAGGTAAATGAAGTATGTGCTCAAATAACTCTTGGCGTAAAGAACGTACAACTTGGGAGCCTACATAACTTAAACAGTAGGAAGACATAAAGTTGAAAACTCCACGTCCGAGTACTAACGCGATAACGACAAAAGGAGCGTACTTTAAAACTTCTGTATTACGCTGGTTCAAACCTTGATCAATAAACGGCTTCATTAACTGAATAAATAAAGCATCCATTGCTGAATAGCCTATCATCCCAATAATTGCGACAAATGCGACGCTTTTGTAAGTGCCAACATACGAGACAAGACGTTTATAAATTTGTGTAGTACTTTGATCCATAACACTCTCTAAATACAGTAACAATCTGTATTGTATCCTCCGATGAGATAAAACTAAACGTCAATCTTTGATAAACCAGTAACTTTCCTGCCCTCTTGCTGTTTCTATAGCCAAATTCTTTGCATAAAATTTAATACTAATTTGCCCTTCAACGCCTGTCGTAAATTGCTGAGCGTTTATTTGGTTATAACGTTCGACGACAAGAGGCTTGGGGAATTCCCACTGCCCTTTATAGGCACTTGAATGAATAACTACTTGGGGAGCAACGTTATTTATAAAATTAACACTTGAGGATGTATCGCTGCCATGATGCGGGCTTAACATTACTGTACTTTTCAACGATTTATTATCCGTTAATAGCGATGCTTCACGCGCTTTTGATATATCTCCGGTAAGTAACACGCTATGAGTATTATCTGATACCCTAACAACACATAAATCATCATTTTCATTTCCAAACCCTTTTGTAGTAAAGCTTTGTACTTTTAATCCAGCAAAATCAATGTTTATGACTTCACATACATCTTGGGTGTTTTTAGGATGGAAATACTTTAATGTTTGTTCTAATCCAGCATCAATAAAATGCTGTAATCCTCCAGCATGATCATTATCTTCATGGCTTAAAATTGCTGTTTTTACTGTTAAATTATTTGCTTTTATATAAGGTAATAAGATACTTCGCGTGCGGCTAAAACGATTAAAATAACTGGGGCCAAAGTCATATATAAGTGCTTGATTATCCTTCTCGATTAACACCATGAGTCCATGACCTACGTCAAATACATGAACTTGCCACTTTGGCTTTTCTGTTAACCAATAATCTAATAAAAGCGTTATTGCTGGAATAAAAGCGAGCCATTTATAAGGAAGGAAATAAATCATCAACATAATAATATAAGTAAAAACGACAAATATTGGCTCAACTCTCCCTGTTGTTATCCACCTTAACGATTCAGGGATTTCGTTAAGCAACTGAAATAACGTATATAAACCAGTATCAAATAGATTTATTAAAATGCCTATATCTAAAAGCATACTCAATAGTGTAAAAACGATTATAAATGGCAAAATAATGATTGAAAGCAGCGGTATTGCTATTAAGTTTATTATTAATCCCGCAATACTGACGCCATTAAAAAAATAGAGTGAAAGCGGTAGTAAGCCAATAAATAACGCTATTTGTATTACAAACAGTGTAATAACTTTATTTTTAACTCGTGTGTTTAGTATTGGTAATTTATTAATAACTGTAAAAATGATAGCGACTGCTAAGAATGAAAAGTAGAGTCCTGGGTTGAGTAAATTAAATGGGTTAACAATAAGAACAATAACTAAGGCAAATAAAATACTACGCCAACGCAATGGCTGCTTAGCTAAAAAGTACAGTAATAGATAACATCCGAGCATAATGAGCGCTCGTGTTGCCGATACTATAAATTCACTTAAGTATACATAAACAAAGGCAGCTAAAAATCCGAATAAACTGTAATAAAGAGTAAGGTTAGATGATTGCCCAATTGATAAATTAACTCTTAAAACTATGAATCGAGTAAATAGATAACCAAGACTAAAAATCAAGCCAATATGTAGCCCTGAAATAGCGAGTAAATGGCTTAATCCCAGAGACTGCATTAATTGCTTATTTGTATAGCTCATCAAAGACTTATCACCACTGAGCAATGCGTAATAGAGCCACTGTAGCTTTGTATCCGCATAGGTGTTTTTAAGAAAGTGTTGGTAACCTAAAATGATACTTTGGTCGTCGCTATTTATAATATCAAGGTTTTTATTAAGCACTTTGCCTTTAAATAATATCCTATTTATAAAAGCATAACGTTCATTATCAAATACATTAAAATTTTTATTACTACGAAAATACTTTAAATGAATTAAAGCAGAAAACTCATCGCCTACAGTTAGAAGCTGCGCCGAATTAACACTAACTAATGCTTTAGGCGCTCTAAAATCAGAAAAATGGCTCCCTTCTAATGCGACTATTTTAACTTTTATATACTGAGGTTTTTTGCTAGAAATAACTTCTTCAATTACCAAAGTCGATTCTAGTGCATACTTTTCGTTCGGTTTTGGTATTTCAAAACTATAAAATAGGTAAAAATGCAGTCCGACAAAGCAAATTGCGCAAATAAAGCCTAACAATACGTTTGAAAACGGCTTAAAATAAGCGCTCATTATTACAATGAAAATTGTGAATACTGTAAATTCGAGAGTTTGATAATAAAATACGGTTGCTATAGAGCCAATTACAAACCCAAGACTTATCCACACTGATGTAAATGGTTGCTTTAAATGGCTAAAAAAACGATCCAAAGATTTTTACCTGATCCAAATAAAATTAGACATCATAAATCACTAAGAATATTTGGGCGCCTTTTACAAGATGCAAATCTTTGGCATTTAAATAGACGCTCTGCTCGAGGTGCATTTGCAGTCGGGTTATTCTTTGCTTTCATCCCTGTTCCTTTTCAAATGGTTTTAGCCGCAGCAGGCGCTATTATTTTTAGAGTTAACTTACCTATTTCAGTTGCTTTAGTATGGCTTACAAATCCTTTAACTATGCCGCCTATTTTTTATGGCTCGTACTTAGTGGGTACGCTAATACTTAATCAACCCGAACAGCATTTTGTATTTGAAGCAAGTTGGTCTTGGTTTTTAGAAAGTATAGAAACTATTGGCCCCGCATTTTTACTTGGCTCATTAGTGTGTGCTTCTATTGCATCAATTATCGGCTATTTTGGTATTGATATTATTTGGCGTCGCTCTGTTAAAAAAGCATGGTTAGCACGCAATAACTAGTAGCGTTAAACTAAATAATAATTATAAGATTCACGGCAATCCTGATCTTATTAAATATTATAGACGAAAAAAAACCAACTTTATTAAGTTGGTTTTTTATAATCAATATTTGTAAACTTTAAAAACGAAATACACGTCTTAAGCCAACGAGTGGTAATAACAATAGTGTATACCAAGGGAAGCTAGCAGAGTTGCGCTCATAGACTTCAGCCTCTGGTGGAGCACAGTTTTCTACTTCACCATTTGCGATTGGCGTTAGTTTAACTGCAACTGCAATGCTCTCATATTCAATTTCACCATTAACATCAGTTACTACACCACCTAAAGAATCTAGCTTTTCAACTGTCTTAGTCGCAGTACCAAATATTTCATTATTTTCGTTAATAGATGTGGCTTCGGCCATTGTGTACGCGTAGTCAGTTTCACCATCAGTATCAAAGCAAGGCAGTAAATCGTTTAAATTAGTGATTTTATCTTCACCAATTTTATAAATAAACGCTTCTTTACGACGTGTGTTATCAGAAACCCCCACTTCACCTTCACCAACAATATAGCCTTGATTATTTATATCGTTGCCGTAAGAGCTTGAGCTTGAAAAATAATCATTTGGAAATACAGTATTACCGGTTGCTATATCATGATAGAAGAACTTGTTACGAAGCGTACCTTCAATACGCTTAGTTGCATAACCTGTAATTACATCATTATCATTTATAGCAACTGACTTACCTGCCTGCCAGTCATCTTCTTGATCAATAAAATCAATAACTGCACCATCTTTAAAGTAAACTGGCATTGTAAGAATCGTATCGTCATTTTTGTAATAACGCGTATTCGATGAACCTACAATTGTACCATTACTATTTACTGCTAAAGCAGTACTTGTAAAAGCGTCATCTTCAGTTTCACCTTCATCAGGTGTAAGCGCTAAACCAAGCTCTTTAACAGAAATAACATTCAGTGATTCGTCAAGTTCCCATTTAACAGCACGTTTATTAAATAAACCTCGTGAAATATTAGAGTTTAATAAATTGATACATACTGACGTTGGTTCGTCTTCATTATCACAGTTATCATCAATATTATCTTGTCTGTCATCAGGAATACTTGTAGAGATATTACCTACAACAGTGTAACCACTATTTGTTTTGACTATATCGTTAGCACGACTTGTGCCGCCGTATTCATTAAACTCTGGTTCTAATGGAACTTTGATCATGCCATCAGCGCTTATTACAATCCCACGCTCTATAAATTCATGAGTAAACCATGTTTCTGCTTCATCATCGCCATCAGGTGTAAATGAAACCTTATCGTATGGTGCATTACCCCAACCAACCGTAACGCCGTCTTCACTTACAGCATTAAAAAGGTTAGTCGTAGAACGTGTTAGACCATCATAGTCAACAGATTCAACATCAAATATTGGTTGCTCTGTAACTTGTGTATCATTGTACTTTATACCAACTAATGAGCTTAATTTCTGATATTCAAAATTTGTAGAAATTGAAGATAAAAAACTAACCATGAAAGTATGCGCATCAGCATTAGTGAGTACAGCATCATTATTTTCAATGTCATCAAGTGTAAAGGTAATTTCTTTATCGCTTAATTCAAATGCAGCCTCTGTATTATCGTAGCTATTCTCAATAATACTTTCAGTAAAATCTATATAGCTGATATCAATAGGTAAATTGTATAAACCATTTGCGAAACCAATGATATGCCCGCTTTCGCTTACATCTGTTACATAAGAATATTTAGCGTCTTCAAGAGTCCCTAATTCACTTAACTGGTACGTTGCACTTGTTGCTGTAGTGCTTAATGTCGCTAAAATACTAGCAGCGAGTAATTTATATTTCATTTTAGTCCTTACTACTGATTCTGTAATTCTTCAAGTTCTTCCCAGCGCTCAAGGGCAGCTTCAAGGTCAGACTCAAGTTGTGCTAAATGGTTCAATGCTTTAGTTGTTACATCACTCTCTTGTTTAAAAAAGTCTGAGTCACTAACTACAGCTTGTTGAGCTTCAATTTCAGCTTCTAGTTTTTCCATTTTATTCGGTAGTTGCTCTAATTCAAGTTTTAATTTGTAAGAGAGTTTATTTGTCTTAGCTGCTGGTTTAGCAATTGGAGCGACTACTTTTTCAACTTTTTTTACTGGTTGCTGCTGAGTTTTTTTTTCTTGTTCAGCTAAATAGTTAACGTAAGCCTCATAATCGCTATAACCACCTACGATATCTGTTACTTTACCATTACCTTCAAACGCCCATACACTTGAACATGTATTATCAATAAATTCTCGGTCATGGCTTACAATAAGCACTGTACCTTGATATTGATTAATGATGTCCTCTAGTAATTCTAAAGTTTCAATGTCCAAGTCATTTGTTGGCTCATCGAGAACAAGGATATTAGATGGTTTTAAAAACAGTTTAGCTAACAATAGTCTATTTTTTTCACCACCAGAGAGTGCTTTTACCGGTGTACGAGCTCGTGCAGGCGGGAATAAGAAGTCTTGTAAATAACCTAAAACATGACGCGAGCGACCGCCCATCATCACTTCTTGTTTACCCTCTGCAACGTTATCTTGCACGGTTGCTTCTTCATCAAGCTTTTCACGATATTGATCAAAGTAAGCAAACTCTAAATTAACACCTTGTTTAGTTATGCCGCTATCGGGTTCTAAATCACCGAACATCAGCTTTAACAGTGTTGTTTTACCAATACCATTTGGACCTACAAGGCCAATTCTGTCACCGCGCATTACCAGTGTAGAAAAATCATCAGCAATAACTTTGTCTTTAAATGCATGACAAAGATGTTGAGCTTCAAATACTAACTTACCAGAGCGATCTGCTGTTTCAATATTGAAATCAGTTTTACCAACTTGATCAACACGTTGCTTACGCTCTGTACGAAGCTGTTTTAACTCTCTAACACGTCCTTCGTTACGCGTTCTACGCGCTTTAACACCTTGGCGGATCCATGTTTCTTCTTCGGCTAAACGCTTATCGAACAATGCATTTTGGCTTTCTTCTACTTTTAAATCATGGGCTTTTTGCTCTAAGTACGTAGCGTAATCACCAGGGTACGAAATAAGCTTACCACGGTCTAAATCTAAAATACGCGTAGCAACAGCGCGAATAAACGCACGGTCATGCGATATAAATACGATTCCGCCTTTAAACTCTTTTAAAAATTGCTCAAGCCACATGACGCTTGCCATGTCTAAATGGTTTGTTGGCTCATCAAGCAATAATAAATCAGGCTCACTAACAAGTGCACGTGCAAGTGCTACTTTACGTAACCAACCACCAGAAAGAGACTCAAGTTTAGCTTCTGGCGTTAATTCTAATTGTGTTAGCACTAATTGAATTCGACTATCAAAGCGCCAGCCATCAGCCGCTTCTAGTTGATTTGATAAACGTTCAAGCTTGTTTAATAACTTATCAGTACACACTGTTTGCAACTCATTACTTACATGATGAAAATCAATTAGTAAGTTTGCAATCTCAGGCATACCTTGCGCAACATAATCAAATACTGTGCCATTTGCGCCTTTTGGTGGATCTTGTTCTAAACGAGAGATTCTAATCCCGCCTAGCTGATTTATTTCACCATCATCTAATACAACTTCGCCATCAAGCACTTTTAATAGAGTTGACTTACCCGCGCCATTTCGACCAACAACACACACTCTTTCGCCACTTTCTATAACGGCATCTGCTTTGTTAAGCAAAGCATGCGTACCAAAAGCAAGTTGTGCTTTTAAAATTCTAATTAAATCCATAGTTCTTATTTGCTCTTATTCTGCTTGTGCTAAAAATTCGCGCACAGTGTGTAAAGTAAAAGGCCAAAATAATTGCTCGCCTTTTTCACTTTTTAATACAGGAATCGTAATTTGATACTCAGCTATAAGCTGCTCATCAGTCATAATATCGATTAGTAATAACTCACTAGTATCACAAAGTACCTCAGTGATAAGTTGCTCAGCTTGCTCGCACAAGTGGCAACCATCAGTGTGGTATAAAACCCATTTAGCCATGTGTGATTAACCAGCTATTATGGATTTTTTTATTACGTTTAAAGTCTGGTGATAATGTTTTATCTGAAATATTAATGGCTTTTAAACCTAAACCAATCAGACCAACTTCATCTATCACAAAGCCACGTTTGTTATTAGAGAAAATTAAGGTACCTGATGGGCTTAAAATCTTTTTAACCCACGTTAATAATTTAATGTGATCGCTCTGTACATCAAACGCGTCTTTCATACGTTTTGAGTTTGAAAACGTTGGAGGATCTAAAAATATCAAATCATATTGTGCTGTCGCGTGCTCTAACCATTTTAAACAATCAGCTTGTTCAAAACGGTATCGTGTATTACTAATACCATTTAAATCAAAGTTATCTTGGCCCCATTTTAAGTAGGTCTTTGATAAATCGACTGTAGTAATGGCTTTAGCACCACCAAGAGCAGCATGTACAGAAGCTGTACCTGTGTATGCAAAAAGGTTTAAGAAACGTTTATCTTTAGCATTTTCTTGAATATAACGGCGCATTAAGCGATGATCTAAAAACAAGCCTGTGTCTAAGTAGTCAAATAAATTAACTTTGAACTTAGCACCAAACTCTTCAACAACCATAGTACGGTTTTGTTTAGACATAGCGGTGTATTGATCTTCGCCCTTCTGCTTTTTACGTACTTTTACAGCAATGTTTTCAGGTGAAATCTCAAGCTGTTGAGCCGTTAAACTTATTACGTCTTGCAGGCGTTTTTCTGATGTTTTTTCATCAATTTCTTTAGGCGCTGCATATTCAAAAATTACAGCAGAGTCGCCATAAATATCTACAGCAACATTGTATTCAGGGATATCCGCTTCATAGACGCGATAAGCATCTATTTTATTTTGTTTAAGCCAGTTTTTTAAGCCTTGTTTATTCTTTTTCAATCTATTTGCAAATGACGTTGACCCTTCAAAATTGAGTGCTTTTTTGTCATCTGTGGTCAAACTTACTTGCTTATCATCTAATTGATATAAGTTAAGTTCTACATCA
Source organism: Pseudoalteromonas sp. Z9A4 (assembly GCF_011378845.1). Classification (NCBI taxonomy): domain Bacteria; kingdom Pseudomonadati; phylum Pseudomonadota; class Gammaproteobacteria; order Alteromonadales; family Pseudoalteromonadaceae; genus Pseudoalteromonas; species Pseudoalteromonas sp. Z9A4. The sequence goes on along the minus strand of NZ_WTLA01000005.1, from coordinate 106,995 downwards.
AGCGGGCCATTTTTAAATTTATAACGCTTAAGGCGCACAAGTTTTAAAAGTTTAAATAAGCTCTCGTCCATACCCAATAAGGCAAGTTTCCAGTGATTGAAGTGCTTTTTAAAGCCAACGCCTAAATTACGGTGTAAATCAACAAGCTCAGCCATAGAGCCAATACGCTCACCATAAGGTAAGTTTGAAATTACAACACCCGGTAATTTTGCAACAGCTGTAAGTTTAGTTGCATCACTTTGCTTAAACTTAATCACGTCGTCAAGCTCGGCTCGTTTAGCATTATCAATTGCTTTACTTAATACTTGCTCATCGTAATCGTGGCCAATTAACCACAATTTAGGATCAGTAATATTAGCGAGTAACTCTTCTTTAAGCTCTTTAAACTTAGCGGCTCTAAAACTGGGTAAACGCTCAAAAGCAAAACCTTCACGGAATAATCCTGGCGCTTCGTTTCGCGCCATACCGGCAGCTTCTATCAAAATAGTACCCGCACCACAACATGGATCGAATAAAGGCTGTTTTACATTTTCAAGCCAGCCACTTCGCTTAATTAATGCAGCAGCTAAGTGCTCTTTAATTGGCGCTTTACCTTGGCCTTGGCGGTAACCACGTTCTGACAAACGAGGACCTGAATAGTCAATATACATCGATACGCCGTAACGATTTAATCGTGCAACTACGCGCACGTTAGCATCTTGCTTATCAACGTTAGGACGTTGCTCGTATAAATCATTAAAATAGTCAACAATCGCATCTTTGATTACAAGACCCGAAAATTGCGTGTTTTTTAATGAGTCATTGGTACCGTTGAAGTCGACAGCGAATGTTTGCGTAGGTCCAAACCATTCTTGCCAAGGTTGCGAGCGCGCAAAATTATACAGGCTATTTTTGTCATCTACGCCTTCTTTTTCTTCAATAAGCATAAGCACACGCGTTGCAAAACGAGTTGATAAACAAACCTTTTGCGCAAGTAATGAGTCAGCCTCAAAACGAACAGAACCAACAGTTTGCTTAGACACGGTTGCGCCAAGCTCTGTTAGTTCATCAACCAATAAATTTTCGATTCCGATAGAAGTAAGTGCGATAAATTGCAAAGTAATAACCCTTAATAGCTAATTGCGCAGGATTATAACATAGGTTGGGCGACAAACACGCCATAAAGACACGCTTAAGACTTAAATTTGGTTAGGCGGTTTGACTTTGATATTGCTGATTTAGGATGGGGTGTACTCGATTATTCAAAATACGGATTACTTCAAATTGCGCTAAAGATAAGTTTTCGTCTAATTTAAAAGTTTCACTTAAATTCAAACAAATAGATGCATCAGGACAATGCTCTACAATTAAAAAATCACCTGACTGCGCTTTAGATGTTAATTTTACTATTGCTTCTACACTTGGCTCTGTCCCGGTATATTCTTCAAAAAACCAACTTTTTGCTAAAACGGGTTTTAAGTGATACTTAACAGCAGTTGCATTTAATGATATTTGACAAATTTGAGCCGCAGACCACAATTCAAATCCATCCAGATAATTATAAACTTGTTCGTAAAATGCAGCATCTTCGAGACTAAAACGTGGATTTTTAAAAACAGAATCGGTGAGCTGTCTTAATTTATAAGGCGTGCATAATTGCATGTCGTCATTTAAATCAAGTAACAAACGATTTTTATCAGGACAAGTAATCCACTGCCATTGCTTTGATGCTTGTAACATTTACTCCTCCTTGGGTATGTTGAATAATTATTGCTCTGAGTATAACCGCTTTTGACCACTTTTAAAATGTTTGCTTAGAACATTTAGCTAACGATCAAAAGCTTAGATAACTGATCCTTATAAGCCGTTAACGATCGACTTTACCAATTGTGGACCTTTGTAGATGAACCCAGTATAAACCTGAACTAAATTTGCGCCTGCATCTAACTTTTCTTTTGCAGATGTAGCATCATCAATACCGCCGACTCCGATGATTGGTAGCTTACCTTGTGTTAAGCGTTTTAGTTCACTTACTACCTCTGTAGAGCGCATTCTAACAGGGTGACCTGATAAACCGCCGGCCTCTTCTGCATATTGTTGGCCTATGACTGCAGCTCGTTCAAGCGTTGTGTTTGTAGCAATTACACCATCAATTTTATTATTTAAAAGTGACTCACTTACTTGCTCTATTTGTATTTGATCGAGATCCGGTGCAATTTTTACAAGCATAGGGACTTGCTTATTATGCTTTGCAATTAAATCTAGCTGTTCATTTTTAAGACTTTGCAACAAATCGTCAAGTGCAGCACCATATTGTAAATCACGAAGCCCTGGGGTATTTGGTGATGAAATATTTACCGTAATGTATGAGGCATGCTCAAATACTTTACGCATACAATGAATATAGTCATCTTTACCTTGCTCGTTAGGTGTATCTTTATTTTTACCAATATTGATACCGAGTATGCCACTGTACTTTGCTGCTTTTACATTTTCGACTAAATTATCAACACCTTTATTATTAAAACCCATACGGTTAATAATTGCGTTTGACTCTGGAAGTCTAAAAATACGTGGCTTGTCATTACCAACTTGAGGACGCGGTGTAACCGTTCCAACTTCAATAAAACCAAATCCCATTTGGCTAAATGCATCTATACATTCTGCATTTTTATCCAGGCCAGCGGCAAGCCCTACTGGATTTTTAAATTCAAGACCTAAAAAGTTTACGGGTTTATCTGAAACACTTTGTGACCAAGCTATATTTAGAGGCGTATTAGCAAAACGACGAAGATTATTAAGTGCAAACTCATGCGCCCACTCCGCATCACGGGTAAACATAAAACGGCGAGCTAAATCATAAAACATCAATATAATCCTCTTTTTAAATTTCAGACAAAAAAATACCTCAGACAAGGCTGAGGTATTGTATAACAATTTTAACAATCAGTTATTTATTTACTAAACAAATAACTGATTAAAGCTAAATTATTTTCCTGATGTATTGCAATTATGACTTAGTAGCATTAGTTCACGCAGTGCAACTGAGAACTTAGCAAAGTCATGGCTTTGTGATGTTTTAAACTCAGCCAACATTTGTTTCCAACGTTGAAGTAATAAATCTTGGCTATCCATCCACTCATCTATTTGACTATCAACATCGCTTTCATCACCTTCAAAGCTATTTAATACAACTTCAGACAATGTACGTTGTTGCCAATCAAGCTCTTCACGATAAGATGAACGAGCAAGTGCTTGCCAATGATTTGCTACTGGTTGCTTAGTTATTTGCTCTAAGAACCAATGCAGTCCCATTCGCGCACCTAGTTTAAAGTAAGTATTCGATACCATTGAAATATTTCTACCTGAACTATTAGCAACTTCTGCTAAATCCATCACAGAAAATAAGCTTGATAACGAGACAATACGATTAGCGATATCTGCTGGAACGCCCGCATCAATTAACTTATTAGCTTCAATTACAATGCGGTCATTTTCTTTTTCAATCATGTACGTATTTAAATTATCGCTTAAATCTTTAAACGTTGGAGCGAAGAATTCAATTCCCTGTTCAATCGTTTGAGACTTATTGCGATGACGTAAGAACCAACGTGTTGCACGGCGAACAGTACGACGAAGTTGGTAAAGCATTTCGGTCTGAACTGCTGCTGGTATTTTATTATCAAGTGCACTAATAGAAGACCATGTATCGCGCATTTCAAATATTTCGCTAGCAATTGAGTAACACATTGCAATCTCAGCTTCATTAGCACCAGTTTCTTCATGCATACGTACCATGAAGTTTAAGCCCATATCGTTAACGATGCTGTTAGCGAGCTTAGTTGCAATAATTTCTTTACGAAGCGGATGATTATTCATCGCATCATTAAATTTCTCACGCAATGGCCGTGGAAACGACTTGACAAGCAATTGACGATAATACGGGTTTTCAGTAATTTCATCACTTACTAAAGACTCTTTTAATACCATTTTAGCGTACGAAACAAGCACTGAAAGCTCAGGACGGGTCAAATCTTTACCCGCTGCTGCGCGCTCTGCCAACTCTTCATCACTTGGAATAAACTCGATAGCACGGTTTAATTTACCATCTTTTTCAAGAGCATGGATGAAACGAATCTTCTCTTTAAGCGTCGAAGTGCCCTTAGATTGTGTAATTGAAATAGTATGAGTTTGGCGGTAACAGTCCTTTAATACTAATTGAGATACTTCATCAGTCATTGAGTAAAGTAGCTCATCACGTTGCTTACGCGTTAAATCACCTTCAGCTACTAGGCCATTAAGTAAAATCTTTATATTTACTTCGTTGTCAGAACACGCAACACCACCAACATTATCAATAAAGTCCGTGTTTACGCGGCCACCTTTACTAGCAAACTCAACGCGACCTAATTGAGTTACACCTAAGTTTCCGCCTTCACCTAAAACTTTAGCGCCCAGATCTTTACCATTAATACGTAGCGCATCGTTTGCACGGTCCCCTACATCGGCATCAGTTTCTTTAGAGTTTTTGATATACGTTCCGATACCGCCATTCCACAGTAAATCAAACTCCATCATTAACGATGCTTTTATTAATTCGTTTGGCGTCATACTCGCTTTTTTAGTGCCCAACATTTTTTTCATTTCAGGGCTAAGCGTAATTGATTTAGCTGCACGAGAGAAAACACCACCACCGGCAGAAATTAACTCTTTGTTATAATCATCCCACGATGAACGCGGCATATTGAATAAACGTTCGCGCTCAGGGTAAGAAGTAGCAGCATCTGGGTTTGGATCAACAAAAATGTGCATATGGTTAAAGGCAACTTGTAAACGAATATGCTTAGATAACAACATACCATTACCAAATACGTCACCCGCCATATCGCCAATTGCCACTGCTGTAAAGTCAGTCGTTTGACAATCGATGTCCATTTCACGGAAATGACGTTTAACTGATTCCCATGCACCTTTAGCTGTAATACCCATTTTCTTGTGATCGTAACCAACCGAGCCACCTGATGCGAATGCATCACCTAACCAGAAATTGTATTCATTAGCAATGCCGTTTGCGATATCAGAGAAAGTCGCGGTACCTTTATCGGCTGCAACTACTAAGTAAGCATCATCTTCATCGTGGCGAACAACATCACGAGCTGGCACTACTTCACCGCGCTCTATGTTATCTGTAATATCTAAAAGACCACGGATAAAGATTTTGTAACACTCTTGGCCTTCTTTGATAAACGCTTCGCGCTCACTAGGTAGTTGTTTACATACAAAACCACCTTTAGAACCAACTGGCACAATTACTGTATTTTTAACTTGTTGTGCTTTAACTAGGCCAAGTACTTCAGTACGGAAATCTTCACGACGGTCAGACCAACGCAGTCCACCACGCGCTACTTTACCGTAACGTAAATGCACACCTTCAACGCGCGGAGAGTATACAAAAATCTCAAACGCAGGAAGAGGAAGCGGTACATCCGGAATTAAACTAGGCTGTATTTTAAACGAAACATAAGACTTAAACTGACCTGCATCGTCTTTTTGGAAATAGTTAGTACGTAGCGTAGCAACAATCATATCTACGTATAAACGTATAATACGGTCATCATCAAGGTTTGCTACATTTTCGAGTTCTAAGTAAATTTGCGTACTTAACTTTTCAAGTGTTTTAGCACTTGCAGGGTTTTTAACCGAGAACTTTTTAGCAAATAAATTAACAATTTGCGCAGCAATATTTGGATAGTTAGCAAATGTGCTCTCAATGTAAGTTTGAGAGAACGTTACACCAATTTGGCGCATGTACTTAGCGTAAGCGCGTAAAATAGAGGCTTCACGGCCTGTTAGGCCACCTATTAACACTAAACGGTTAAAACCATCATTTTCAAGGCGGTTGCCCCAAACGTTTGTTAATGCAGCACGAAAACGTGCTGAAATTTTATCAAAATCTGCCATCCCTTTGCTATCAATAAGCATAGAGAAGTCCATAATCCAATTAATACGACCATCACTGGTTTTAACTGAATATGGTGTTTCACCAACAACTCGAAGGCCAAAGTTTTCAAGCATTGGCATAACATCAGATAAGTGAATTGGCTCATCTTTATGGAATAAGCTTAATCGTACAATATTACTGTTTGCTTCTTCTTGAGGACGGTAGAACAGCATTTCTAGCTTGTTTTCATCGCTAAGTAGTTCTAACTTTTCGATATCAACAACCGCTGCACTTGGAAGCACTTCGTCTTTGTATGAGCGTGCAAACGCATTACAGTATTTACGATTTAAATCGTTACCACGTGCTTCACCCGCAGACTCTAAAAGTGCAGATTGAAGTTTATCTTCCCACGTACGTGCAGCTTCTACTAAATTGTTTTCGATGTCTTTCACGTTATATTCGATCTTGTTGTCGGTCACACGAACGGTGTAATGAGTACGCGCCAGTGTTGACTCAGAGAAATAAGTAGTAAATTCGACTTTATCGTCAGAATTAAATGCATTAGCTAATATATCTTGCGTTTCACGACGAAGAGCCGTGTTATAGCGTTCGCGAGGAACATAAACCATGCAAGATAAAAAGCGACCATACGCATCTTTACGTACAAACAAGCGACACATATCGCGCTCTTGTACTTGTAAAACACCCATAGCAACTTCAAGTAGCTCACTTTCGCGCGCTTGAACTAGCTCATCACGTGGGTAGGTTTCTAAAATATTTAAAACAGCTTTGTAAGCGTGTGTACCTTTAGCAAAATCACACATTTCCATAATGCGGTTGATTTTACTTTTTAAAACAGGCACATCAGTAGCACTGTTATTGTAAAAGCTTGATGAGAACAAACCAATAAAGCGGTCTTCACCAATTACATTGCCTTCATCGTCAAAACGCTTAATACCTACGTAATCAATGTAAGCTGGACGGTGAACGCGAGAAACAGAGTTTGTTTTTGTCAAGATCAGTAGATTGCTGCTGCGGGCTTCTTGGCGAGCAACTTCTGGTAATTCTGATAATAATCGTGTGTGTTCTTCAGTAGAGTTTTTCATCAAGCCAAGGCTTGATTCCATTTTACCTTTTAATTGGTAATCACCTTGAACTGGGCTTAGCTCATATTCACGGTAACCCATTAGGGTAAAATTATCTTTCGCTAACCAATCTAAAAACTCAGTTGTTTCTGAAACTTCTTCTGTCGTTTTATTATGATGACGTTTAGGTAACTCTTTGGTTACTGCAATCAATTTTTTACGAATTGGCTGCCAATCATCAACAGCAACTGATACATCAACAAGAACCGACTCTAACTCTTTCTTGAAAGACTCAATCACAGAAGAATCTGTTTGACGGTCAATTTCAATAAAAAATACTGTTTTAGTAGATGAGGATTCTTGCTCTGCTTTTAAATTTGATAATCCAGAAATTTTAGCGTTTTCATCGCGCTGAATTTTTAATGGGCAGTGAAGTAATAAGTGAGAGGCGATATTTTCACGAGTCATGGCCATACGAACAGAATCAACTAAAAACGGCATGTCTTTAGTAATAATCTCTACGATTGTATGTGATGACTGCCAGCCATCTTTTGCCACTTCAGGGTTGAAAACGCGGATAACAGCGTCGTCGGTAGTATTTTTTTCTAGCGAGTTCCAAAGGCTTAATGCTGCGCCATATAGGTCACTATCGTTGCGGTTTGCCAAATCCTCTTTAGACATATTGCTGTACAAGGCTTTGGCGAATTTCTCAACGAGTAACACATTATCAGCGCGAACTTTTTTCTGGATCAGCTTACAGACATTATCTAGGATAACCGAGGCTTGGCCTTCATTTCGTGTCATTGTATGTTCCTTAATCTATTACTGCTCAGGAGCAGGAATTTGTACAGCTATTCATTAGCGTGGAGTCAACCAAATTCTAACCCTTTTACAGTTAATAAACAGCCCTTTCGATGAAAACATTTTAACCATTTCAGCTATTTGGTCATCTATTCACAAATTGTAGATATAAATGGCCTTTACAGGCCATTTAGGAGCAAAATTATTCACATTATTTTTTCTGGTCGGTCCAGAGAAGGCTACCAATAGCGGGTAATAACAACACTGCACCTAACATATTTACTAAAAACATGAAGGTTAACAGTATACCCATATCAACTTGGAATTTAAGATCTGAGAATATCCACGTACTCACACCAATCGCAAGTGTAATACCGGTAAATAGAACCGCACTGCCACGTTCAACAAGCGCATTTCGATAAGCAACACTTAATGGTACATTTTGCTTAAGCTGCCCCATCATCGACGACAGTATATAAATGCCGTAATCGACCCCAATACCTACACCTAGAGCAATAACTGGCAAAGTAGAAACGGTTAAGCCTATTTCTAATTGCACCATAAGTGCTTGTGCAAGTGTTGATACGATATAAAGCGGCAATACCACAGCAATCGTTGCTTTTACGCTTCTAAAGCTCATTAAACATAAAATGATAACGGCACCATAAACATAAAGCATCATTGGTATTTGCGCTTCTGCAACTGACTCATTAGTCGCGGCCATTACGCCAACAGGTCCTGACGCTAATTTAAATGCTAATTTATCAGTGCCCTCTTCTTGCGCAAATTGCTTAACACTCTTAATTACAGTATCGATAGTTTGTGCTTTATGATCATCTAAAAATATAATCACTGGCATAACTGAACAATCACCGTTAAGTAAACCTGTACTAGTTTCAACTCGAGACGTTGACTGTACTAAACTTGCTGAATTTCGTGGCAAGCTTTGCCATTTCAAATTGCCTTCGTTGTAGCCTGCGTTAACCGATTGAGCTACAGAGCTCAAACTTACAGCAGACTGCACACCTGCTACATTCTCTACTTTGTATTGAAAACGGCTTATACGCTCCATCACATCATGCTCAGTACATGCTGCAGGATACGCTTCTACAATTACCTTTAAGATATCAGACGAGATAGTGTACTTGTCTGATATTAAAAACGTGTCTTGATTATAACGGGCATCTTGATGCAGTGATGGCGCGCCTGCATGTAAGTCACCTATACGCATTTTATCTGCTTGCCAGTAACCTAAAGCAAATAAAACAAGTGTAAAACCAATAATCATTTTAGCTACTTTAGGATCAGTCGCTTTAACAAGTAAGTCGCGGATTTTATCGAGCATGTTTGGTTTTGCTGCATCACCAGATTGAATATGTACACTATTTTCAAAGTTCATGTACGAAGCCCAAACTGGCAATAAGATTAAATTAGTAAATATAATTACTGCTACACCTAAACTCGCTGTAATGGCAAGTTCACGGATAATACCAATATCGATGGTAAGTAATGTTAAGAAGCCTACGGTGTCTGAAAGCAGTGCAATACCGCCTGGCACTAATAAAGCCCTAAAACTTGACTGACAACAAATACGTGTTGTTTTACCTTCACCTACTTTTTTACCAATCGCATTTATCATCTGCACACCATGGCTTACACCAATAGCAAATACTAAAAACGGTACCAAAATAGACATAGGGTCAAGGCCAAAACCTAAACTTGAAAGCAGGCCTAATTGCCAAATAACAGCAATAATGGAACATGCGATAGGCAAAATAGTCAGCTTTAAACTGCCACAAAACAGCCAAACCATAATAAAAGTAAAGGCGATAGCAATGGCAAAAAATACAACCACCCCTTTTGCACCTTCAGCTATATCACCAGCCATTTTTGCAAAGCCAATAATATGAATACTTACTTTGTCTGTACTTAAAGGCTCTCTTAAATCACTTTCTAGCTTTTGTGCAAAAGCTAATGTGTCTAATTTTTGTTGTGTTTGAGGATCAGTTTCTAAAAGTTGAGCAGTTACCATTGCACACGAATAATCGCTGGCAATCATACGTCCTACAACTTTTGCTTTTTCAATGTTTTCCTTTACTACACCTAAACCACGCTTATCTGCTTTAAAGTTAGCAGGAATAATTGGGCCACCGGCAAAGCCATCCTCCACTACTTCAACAAAACGAGCACTGGGTGAAAATATTGAGTTAACTAATGGACGATTTACGCCAGGAATGAAATAAAGCTGATCGTGAACCGCTTTTAATTGGGTAAAGAACTCTGGATTAAATATATCACCACTATCATCACACACTGAAATCAAAATACTGTTTGCACCACCAAACTGCTTTTCATGCTTGGTATACACTTTCATATAATCGTGGTTTAACGGGATATTTTTATTAAACGATGCATCTAATTGAATTTGAGTCGCTTTGAATACAAGTAAACAAGTTATAAGTGCAAAACTTATAAGCATAATTAAGCGATGTCTAAAAATCGCCTTTTCAATAAAATCGAGTAGTTTATGCATTAAGGGGTTAACTCCTTCACTTTAATGCCATCTTCTGTAGCCATAATCAGCCTGTTATCTAAAATTACACCATCAAGAATCGCTTTACCGTCAGCAAGCTGCTCATGGGTGAGTAACCCATCTTGAAGATGAAAAATAACGCCACTATTGGCAAGCATAAGCCATTGTTTGTTATTATAATTAATAATGTTGTTAATCGTCGCTGTTTTTACATTTTCGAAATGCTGCCACTGCTGTTCACCATTTTGCTTTGCAAAAACATTACCTCGAAGCCCTGCCACAATTTCTTGCGTGCTATCTGATGCAACTGCAAAGAATGAACCAGGATAAATTTCTTCTATCCTTTGCCAAGTTTGACCATCATCAATGCTTCTGGCCATCAAGCCCATCTCACCAACCAGCATTAAACCATTATCTGTTTTTTCGATTCGATTAAAGTGCGGTAAAATTGAAGCAGTTTCGGCTTCGTATCCTTCAGGATCATTTTCTTTTAAATCGTTCAAGTAATCACGATCATCACTAAATAATAGCGAATCTAAAAAGCGTTTTTGCCAATGTTTACCACCATCGGTGGTTTGATAAAACATACCATATGCGCCCACTGCAAAACCTTTTAAATCATCTTCAAATAGAATATCTAAACATGGTTTGTCTAATTTTGGTTGTGCTTGTTGTAGTTGCCAATTAACACCACCGTCAGTAGTATTTATTATTGTTGCATCGTGGCCACACGCCCATCCATTATTTTCATTACTAAAATCAACGGCAGTTAATAGCACTTGAGTTGGGACTAGCTCAGCTTGTTGCCATTTATCACCCGAGATACTTTTAATAACAGTACCGTGTTTACCTACTGCAATTAGACCATTGCCCGTGTTGGTTATGTCGGTGAGTAAGGTTTTAGCTGCATTTGTTGCACTGATTGCATTGTTAGGGGCTTCTTGTGCAACACTCGCACCGCTTATTATCAGGCTGGCATATACCAAATACTTCATAAATTTTAATCGCCTTGTACGAGAGAGTTGTTTGTCTTTTTACTGGGGAAAGCGTTGCGCGCTGTAAGACAAACGCGATGAGAAAGGAAAAGGCACTTAACAAATTGTTAAGTGCCTAGTTTAATACTATCTACCTGCGCGACGTAAAGCGCTTGAAGTAAATTCGTTATCGTTAAATGACTGTGAAAAATCGTACATTTTTTCTTGATTATCTAAACCAATTGCTAAATAACGACGAGAATTCAAATCATGATAAACCTCAAGCGTACTCCACTGTGTAGGTACTTCGTAGTAGTTAAGGCCATAAGCCATTGCTACACGATAAAGTTGGTCGCGGTTATCATAAATATCAGTAACCTGTACTTGCCAGCTATCTTCATCGATGTAAAACACACGTTTTTTATAGATATGACGTGTATCATCTTTTAAGTTAGCTTCAACAACCCAAACACGGTGTTTTTCGTAACGTGTATGCTCTGGATTAATATGGCCAGGCATTAAAATATCATCGTACTCTAGCTTATCACTATGAAGTTTATAGCTGTTGTAAGGTATATATAACTCTTGCTTGCCTTTTAGTGTCCAGTTGTAACGATTTGGCGAGCCATTAAACATATCAAAATCATCGGTAGTACGCAGGCTATCTGCAGCTGTGCCTGGTGCATCATATGCAACATTAGGTGCACGACGAACACGACGTTGTCCCGAGTTATAAGTCCATGCTTGGCGCGGCGTTAATATTTGATCCATTGTTTCATGAACTAATAATGCAGTACCCGCTAAACGAGCTGGTTCTGTAACGCTTTGTTTAAACTTAAACAAAATATTTGAGTCTTGCAGCTCTGCTGGTGTTGCACTAGGGTCTGAGTATTTAACTAATAACTGCTCATCAAAGCCAACATAGTTATAAGAACCAGATGCAGTCGGTGCAGCTTGACCACCAAAACGCTCAATAGACTGGCCACGGTAACGTAATAAGTGATTCCAAATTGCCTCTAAACCCGTTTTAGGAATAGGGAAAGGAATACCAATCGCCGTATTTTTAATACCGTTACCGCCTTCAATTAATTCCGCAGTTGGTGCAAACTTTTTAGTCGCATCATATACAAACTGAGGGTAAGACGCAGAACGGCGTGTTTCATACACTGGCATTTTAAATGTGTCTGGATATGCTTCAAATAAAGCGATTTGACCCGGACTTAAATTAGCTTTGTACTTTTCAATATTACTTTTATCAATAGTGAAAAGCACTTTATCAGCTGTAAATGGGTCAAGGTGATGCATACCAGCTTCATAACCTGCTGGTGCAGAAGTAATGCCATTATTCCATGCTGGAATAGAGCCATCAGCATTAGCTGCTTTTTCTGCGCCCATTGGCGTTAAGTTTTGACCTAATTGAGCAACTTCATCAGCGTTTAATTTAGCTAAAGCTGCGCTGCTTGCAAACAAGCTACAAAAAGCTGTAGCGATGAGGGTAGGTTTTTTAATCATAATAATGTTACCCCTAAATAGAATATTTTAAGTTAAAAGAAACGTAATCGCGATCTGAGAAAGTATTAATATCGCCGCCGCCCCAAAACGAGTTATAGCTCACATCAAGTGACCACGCATTTTGGTAGTTAAAGTTCATGGTTGCACCTAAAGATTTACGGTCTTCAATAAATAAGAACATAGGATCTGGTGTATTACCATTTACGTCATGTGAAAATACAAAACGTGGAGAGAAGTTAATACCTTTGTAAAAGTTAAAATAATCACCTTTAGCAATTAAGCGGTAACCCCAAGAAGACGCAGTAGCAAATGATTTTTCTTCAGCGCCGTTTGATAAACCAAGTTGCAATGTTGAGTAATCAGTAGTACCAGGGCCTGTAATTGTGCCACTACGGCCAGTACCGGATACATTCAAACGCGTTTCGTCATAGTCTGGCATGTTATGAATTTTCACAGCACCCACTTCACCAACAACAGCCCAACTATCAGCACCTAATGAAGGACCAAATAAGTGAGTAGCCGTAAATTGAATTTGCGATGTATCACGTTCAATATAGCCTTGAGCAACTTCACCCGCACCAACAGAACTAATATCATCGCCAAAACTCATTTGCGAAATACCTGCAAAATCAGGACGAAGACCTGCAAGAGCTAACTGCTCAGGCATAGCTGTATAAAGTAACTCTACATCATCAATTTGCAGTGGTTCATCTTGGCGAAACGCAAATTCACCTGCAAAGGCTGTTTCACCAATAGTCGTGTTAAAACTTAAACCATATAGTTTAATATCTTCAGGATAGTCATTTTCAGCTTTTGAGAAAGCGGCTAAATCAGCAACATTATCTGACGTGATTTCTGTTGTCATGATCATTGCTAAATCTCGAGCAATTGCTGCCTGTGAAAAGTTTGATACACGACCAGATATAAGTGGACGACGACTATGGTAATTCACGTGGTATAACGCAATTTCAGTATCATTAAATTCAGGTAAAAATATACCTAAACGTAAACCGTACTGTCCGCCATCTTCAGGTTCATTTTTACCATTATCTCCTTTACCTTTTAACGCAACCTTAGTTGGGTAAGCAAGATACATTTGAGCTAATAAAGCGCTTCCTTCAGCACTTGAAGGATCAATACCTCGAGCAGCTGCTGCTAATGCAAAATCAGATGTTAGGTTATTTAAACTATCCGTTAAAAAAGCAACATCAATATCAGGATTAGACGTAAAGCCTAATTGAACATTCTGCTGATAACCATTTTCTGCTGCAAAGTCATTAGTAGAAAAGTATGTACCTGCTGCTGGTAAACGTGTTTCTTGCCATTGATATTGGTAGAAACCTTCAAGCGTAATATTCTCAGTAATTCCGAGCGATGCCCAAAGCATACCGATTGGTATAAATGCTTCTTTTAGCTCAGCGCCAGGTGCTTTTAATCGATCTATATCAACTGGGTTTACGTTAATACCATGAGATATAAGCGTACTTTCACCCCAGTTAACTACTTGCTGGCCTAAACGGACAGATAAAGGGTTATTACCATCATTAAAATCAAAATCGGCCCATACAAACGCGTCTAATAAACGTATGTCGGCACAACTTTGTGCTTTGGTGTCTTTATCGTCACATGGATCAACACCCTGCCCTGATGTAGGATTTGAATATGCATGATTTCCATCCATCAACGCAAAGTCATAAAAATACATGAAGCGAGTGAACAAACCGTAGTTATCTTTATTTATTGAAAGGTCGTGTGTGCCCTTCAATAGTTTTGAGAAGGAGTCACCACTATCAAAATTTAAATTACCCGCATCACCGTTATTTGAATAAGACCCAGGTTGAGCCCATACATCTTGAGATGAGTAAATAGTGTTGTTTAGCGCTGGGTTGTATCCTGTCCAATCAAATGCTGGATTATTACTTTTACCAATTAGGTTAAAGTCTCTGTCTTCTACGCGAACACTTTGCCCATATGAAAAGGTTGAATCGAAGGTAATATCAAAACCTCCAGCTTCAAATGTTACAGCTTGTGTACTTGCTGCAGATAAACCTAAACTAGCGGCTGCTAAACCTATAGCGATTCTATTTTTAACAAAAAGCGATCTTCTTATCATTTTGGTTCCCCCCTGTCGCGGGTCATTTTGTGTGATCAAGTTATTGTTTTTAGTGTAATCATAACGATAGAAGCGAATCAGTGAAATTACAAATACTCGCTCTAATCTGTTATATACTTTTTATTCTGGTTGACGCTTACGTATTAGTAAGACGTCGTACCAGATAATTTATACACGTAATTTAACAATAGGACAAATTGAAATTAACAAAAATACAATATTTTTATGTATATATAACATAAAAATCGAGTGTCAGGCCACTCGCTCTAGGCGGATGAACTTGTTTTCGGGGGTTAATAAGAGTCTAAAACGGCCACGTACACCTAAGCTTGAAATGAAGGGCCTCAAATGCGTAGCAGCAAAACGAATCGTTTTACCGCCATCCTCTACAACTTGTAAAGAGCTAAAACGGCCATGGTAGTAATCCATGCACTCGTTATAGCTCAATCTTAGGGTAAAATAATACTCAATCATTTATGCGAGTGCTTTCTCAACCTTTTCATACAAGTCAGTGCTTAGCCCATCTAGATTGGCTAAGCGTTTTAATTGCAGTTTCATTGCTTGTGAGCGAACATCATCGTAACGCTTCCACGACATAAACGGTGTTAGCATACGAGATGCATTTTGTGGATTAATTGCATTAAGTTTTATTAATAAATCACCTAATAACGCATAGCCTTGAGCATCTGCTCGATGAAATTGTGCTGTATTAAAGTGGCTAAAACTTCCTACAAGTGCACGTACACGGTTAGGATTTGAAAAATCAAAACACGGGTGTTCGTAAAGTGCCTTAATATCATCTATAGCAGTACTGCCTGATTGCATAGCTTGCAGTGCAAACCACTTATCCATGACTAAAACATCATGACGCCACTGACTATCAAAATGACTCAAAAGCTCATTTCTAACAGGGTGTGAAGCTTTTACCACAGCGCTTAGGGCACCAAGTACATTAGTCATATTAGTCGAGCTTGCAGCTTCTTTAATAAAGGTTACAGCTTCTGGACTTTGTGTTTTAGCAAGGTAGTGCAGACATATTTGCTTTAAAGCACGATTCGCAACAGCGCTTGCACTTATACTGCCATCATCTTCAAGAGATTCGTAACAACTAAGCAGCTCATCAGCAAGTTCATCAGCAATTTGTTGCTCAAACTTTTCTGTTATTTCAATAATGTCATCTACAGGTATTACATCAAATTCAGCAGCTAACGTGTCAAAACTCGGTAATTTAAACAGCTCTGCAATTAAAGCTAAATCGCCCTCTTTGGTGTTTATAAGTACACGTAGCGCATTTATAATTTCGCTGCTTAATACGCTATTCGTTGCATCGGTGATTTGAGATTTAATCGCCTTAATGAATAGCTGCTGTTGTGCATCCCAACGTGAAAAATCACTGCGCGCAAAACGCATAATATGCAATAGTTCGGGCTCTGTTGTTTGCTGGTTTAAAATACAAGGTGCAGAAAAGTCTTCGAGTAAAACCGCAACAGGCTTTTCTAAAATATTGTCAAAGCTAAATGTTTGAGTCGTATTTGTTACATCAAGTACATGATCTAGCTTTTTACCTTTATATTGCAGAGCAATACTTTGCCCATTGGCATCAAGTAGTTCAATAGCAAAAGGTATATGAAGCGGTTTATTCTCTGGCTGATTAGCCGGTGCTGTTTGCTCGATTGTCAAAGTGTATGTATTTGAGCTGCTATCAAATTCTTGAATTGCATTTAAACGCGGTGTACCTGATTGGCTGTACCATTGTTTAAATTGCTCTAAATCAACACCTGATGCATCGCTCATCGCACTTACAAAGTCATCACATGTAACTGCTTGCCCATCGTGGCGCTCAAAGTAAAGCGTCATCCCTTTTTGAAAGTTAGTTTCACCCAGTAATGTGTGCATCATTCGAATAACTTCAGCACCTTTATCGTATACAGTTACTGTATAAAAGTTATTCATTTCAATAACTTTCTCAGGGCGAATTGGGTGAGCCATAGGGCCTGCATCTTCGCTAAACTGATGCGTACGCATAACTTTAACCGCATCAATTCGGTTAAGTGCACGAGATCCTAAATCACTACTAAACTCTTGGTCTCTAAATACAGTTAACCCTTCTTTTAGAGATAACTGAAACCAATCTCTACAAGTAACTCGGTTACCTGTCCAGTTATGAAAGTACTCATGCCCTACAATGGATTCAATCGTATGGTAGTCTTTATCTGTGGCTGTTTCTTGATTAGCTAATACGCATTTACTATTAAAAACGTTTAGCCCTTTATTTTCCATCGCGCCCATGTTGAAAAAATCGACGGCTACAATCATATAAATATCAAGGTCATACTCTAAATTAAAGCGTTCTTCATCCCACTGCATTGCCTTTTTGAGTGAGGCAATAGCATGGGGTGTTTTAGATAAATTACCTTTATCAACAAACAATGCTAATTCTACATCTCTGCCGCTTTTAGTCATGTACGTATCTTTTAAAACATCAAAATCGCCCGCTACAAGTGCAAATAAATAGCTCGGCTTTTTAAATGGGTCTTGCCATTTCACAAAATGACGACCATCTTGTGTTTCACCACTGTCTACTTGATTACCATTAGAAAGAAGTTGTAGATACTTTTTATCGGCAATAATAGTTACATCAAACGTGGCAAGTACATCAGGGCGATCCATGTAATAGGTGATCTTTCTAAAACCCTGCGCTTCACACTGTGTACAATACGCACCGCCAGATAAATACAAACCCTCTAAAGAAGTATTCGTCTCAGGCGATATCTCGGTCACAATACTTAATTGGCAACTATCCGGTAGGTTATTAATTATTAGCTGCTCGCCAATAATTTCATAATCAGTTATATCAACCGTATCAATAGATAAAGACAGTAAGCGTAAATCAATACCATCAAGCACTAAAGGTGCTTTTTTATCACCAACACGCGTAAGCGTTAGCAAAGAGCTTACTTTGGTTGATAATGGCTGTAAGTCAAAGGTTAGCTCTGTGTGGTCAATTAAAAAATCAGGAGCTTTATAGTCTTTAAGATATTGTGCTTGAGGTTTACTTGATTCAGTCATAGATACTCCAAAACAGCTCCTTTTAAGTTAAAGGAGCTGTTTAAAATTAGGCGGATTGTTTTGGCTTAATACGTAAAATTTTAATGCCCAAGTAGGCATAAACCACCGCTAAAACAGGGTTAATTAAGTTAAAGAAAGCGTAGAGTGCATAATCAAAAGGATTTATTAGTAAAACGCTTTGCATATATGCGCCACACGTGTTCCATGGAATTAGTGGGCTGGTAATTGTACCGCCATCTTCCAATGTACGAGATAAGTTAACAGGCTTCAAACCACGTTTTTCATATTCATCTTTAAACATACGACCAGGTACAACAATTGCAATATATTGATCGGCCGCTATCACGTTAGTACCAATACACGTTGCTATTGTTGCCGCAATTAACGATCCCGTACTTTTAGCTATTTTAAGTATGCTTTTAACAAAAACATCCAAAAGGCCTGTTTTTTCCATAATGGCACCAAACATCAGTGCAGTCATAATAAGCCATGTGGTTGTAAGCATTCCGGACATACCGCCACCACTGAGTAGGGAGTCCATTTTGTCATCGCCTGTACTTATGCTAAAACCATCAAAAAACGTCGTCCAAACAAGCTTAAAGTAGCCAACTAGCTGCCCTTGAGAAACATCAATTTGGCTAGCAATTAAATCAGATTGAAACAACATGGCCCAAACAGCGCCCACAACAGCACCGATAGAGATAGCAGGAAAGGCTGGCATTTTTTTAATCGCTAAAACTAAAAGTACAATTAGCGGGATTAGCATTTCAAAACCAATATTAAAGTTTTGCTGTAAAATAGCCGTTATTTCATCAATACGCCCCGCTTCGCTTGAAGCAGTTGCGTTAAAGCCCATGAATATAAATATAATCAGTGCAATTACAAAACTAGGTACTGTCGTCCACAGCATATGTTGAATATGCTCAAATAAATCAGCGCCTACAACTGCTGGCGCTAAGTTGGTTGTTTCAGACAGCGGGCTTAGCTTATCACCAAAGTACGCGCCAGATATAACAGCGCCTGCTGTAACTGTTTGTTCAAGTCCAAGACCCGTTGCAACGCCTAATAAAGCAACACCTATCGTAGCGGCAGTAGTCCAAGAACTACCAATACTCATAGCTACAATGCCACAAATTAAACAACTCGCTGCATAAAACCAACTTGGGTTTATAACTTGCAAGCCATAATAAATTAAAGTCGGTACAGTTCCAGAAAGTAGCCAAGTGCCAATTAGTGCTCCTACCATAAGTAAGATTAGGATAGCGCCAAGCGAAAGCGTTATACCTTCTATCATGGCTTGTTCTAACTTTTTCCATGTATAACCGTTTTTAAGCCCAATTAAAGCCGCTGCAAAAGTAGCAAATAAAAGTGCAATTTGGTTAGGGCCTGACGAAGAGTTATCACCAAATAAGTAAACTGCAGCACCAAGTAAACAAATTAATACAGAGATAGGAATTAACGCATCAAAAAACGAGGCGGGCTTGATTGGCTTGTCATCCAATAGCTTCAAAGTAGAGACTCCTAGACACACTTACCGTGTGTTTAATTATTATTTTCAGCACGTAAAGCGCATTAATTGAGCATGATTGATCTAACTCAACTTTATGTAATCAAAGATTATAACAATTTAGTAAATTTTAGGTAGTAAAAAAGGCGCTAAAGCGCCTTTTTTATAGAGGTAAAACCAGTTGTTACTTCTTAGCTATACGACCATAATTAATATAATCTTGAGTAATTAATGCAGCTTCTTCCAAAAATGGGTCAAGCTCTTCAATTACTTCAGGTAAATCGTCTAAGTTTTCTACCGGATCTTTACCTAAACGCTTAAGACGTTCGTTAGTACGTACAAGTGCACGTGCTTCACCTTCATCTTTTTCTTTAATACGCGTAGCTTCAACTAAAGAGATAGTTTTACGGTCTTTCTCTTCGTTGTATAAGGTAATGTCATTGAATACATAACCAAATTCTGGTTCTGATTTAATTCGTACTTCGTGTTGTTTCTCAAGGTACGTAATAATAGGTGTTAAATTACCTAATTTTTTGTATTTTGCTTTAACAATGCTGTCCCAAGGGAGTGCATTATCTTGCTTACTTTCGCCCCACTCTGCAGGATCGATTGCTGATGGAAACGAAATATCAGGGATCACACCTTTATGTTGCGTACTACCACCGTTAATGCGATAAAACTTAGCAATCGTATACTGTACGCTACCCAGCGCATTATCGTATAAATCGTAAGCGCGGCCTAAGCCTTTGTGCTGCTGTACTGTACCTTTACCAAAAGTTTGCTCGCCAATAATAACTGCACGACCGTAATCTTGCATAGCTGCTGCAAATATTTCAGAAGCAGAGGCACTGTAACGGTCAACTAAAACAGTTAAAGGACCATCGTAATAAGTTATACCATCGCGATCTTTTTGCTCTTCAATACGGTTATTTAAGGTATGAATTTGAACCACTGGACCTTGGTCAAAAAACAAACCAGACAGTTGTGTTGCTTCATATAAAGAACCACCACCATTTTGGCGTAAGTCGATAATAATACCATCAACTTTTTCTTCTTTAAGCTTAGCCAGCTCAACTTTTACATCTTTCGAAAGATTATTGTAAAAACCTGGAATTTCAATCACGCCAACTTTACTTGTTAAATCAGAGTATTTTGCTTCGAATACTTCTGATTTAGCCGCTCTATCTTCAAGTCGAATTTTATCACGCGTGATTTCAACAACTTTAGGTGCGCCGTGAGCGTCAACACCTTTTAAATACTGTAGACGTACTTTAGTCCCTTTAGGACCTTTAATTAAATCAACTACGTCATCTAAACGCCAGCCAATTACGTCTACAAATTCTTCGCCATCTTGGGCAACACCAATAATGCGGTCATCAGCTTTAATTTGATCTGTTTTATCTGCAGGGCCTCCCGGCACTAAGCTGCGAATAACAGTGTAGTCTTCATCAGGGCTTAGTACGGCACCAATGCCTTCAAGCTCTAAGTCCATATCCATTTTGAATTGTTCTGCACGACGTGGCGATAAATAAGACGTATGAGCCTCAATACTGCGTGCTAGCGAATTCATAACAATTTGAAAAGCATCTTCTGAATTAGATTGTACTAAACGCTTTTCAGCATTTTTATAGCGTTTGGTTAGTACCTCTTTAATGCCTTCCCAATCTTTACCCGTCATTTTTAAACGCAGTGCGTCGTACTTTACACGCTCACGCCAAATTTCATCAAGCTCAGCTTGTGACACAGGCCATGCTGAATCTTCACGGTCAAAAAAGTATTCATCTTCTTTATCAAACGTCATTTCTTTTTCAAGTAAAGTAAGTGAATACTCGTAACGTTCAAAACGGCGTTTAAGACTTAAGTTAAAAATATCAAACGTAAAGTCTAATTTACCGGTAGTAATAGCGTTATCAAAGTCATCACGATATTGCTCAAAAGAAGCAATATCGCTGGCTAAGAAAACGCTTTTATTAAAATCAAGGGATTCGATATAACGATCGTACACTTTACTAGAAAGCTCATCGTTAAATCGAACCGGTGTATAGTGTGAACGAGCAAATAAGCTAGCCACTCGTTTGCTAGCAGTACCATGTTGACTCTCTTGCTTAAGCTGGGGTAAATCGTCAATTGTAACGGCTTCTACAGCAGCAAATAATGAACCTGAAAACAGGGCAGCAACTAACGGAATGAGCGTAAACTTTTTACTCATACACAACTCCTTAATTTATTTACAACTTAAACGATGTATAAGCTGTCAGCTTTGGTTTTAACTTGCATACCAGTCACTAATTCAACATGAACGTCATCTTTGTTCACTTCAGTGATTACTGCATTTACAAGTGCTTGGCCAAGTTTAACCTTAACCTTATTATTAACCTTGACCTCAGTTGCTGGTAAAGGTTCAATTTTTCCTGAACGTTTAACTGGCGCTGCTTTAGCAGGTTTGTTAGCTGCAGGTGCGTTTTTATCGCCTGCTTTGCTAGCATGAGCTGGTTTTTTCTTGAAAGATTTAGAATCAGAATCTTGGCGAGGACGCTGTTGTTTTTTGCGTTTTGCCATTTTAGCACGGCTTTCTTCCAATGCTTTTTGTGCATGGTCGATATGCTCTTGCTCAACTTTTTCACCTTGATTACCATCAAGATCAATACGAAACTCTGACTTTGTCACAGCTTCTAAATAACGCCAATTAGACGTGTATTTTCTAAGCGCTTGACGAACTTGAGTCTTACTTACTTTTTCAGACCCTTCAATACGCTCAGCAATATCTTTAAAAATACCTACTTTAAGCGGCTTGATGCCATCTTTTTGTTTAAAACATTGTGGGAATTCTTGATATAAAAATTCCAACACTTCATTAATATCTTTTAGCTTGTTTGTGGTTTCCATTTTAGAACCTATTTTTCACATCTTTTCATCAAGGGACGAATCGACGTAGTGTGTTACCCAGTCGACCAACTCTTCGAAATCGGCTTCTATTACAGCCATATCACCCCGAAGGTGTTCCCAAATACCATTAATTGTTTCATCAATAAATTCACATTCTGAATCATCTGGAAGACGATCCCATGCAATATGAATTAAATCATTGAGCGTTTCCGCTACATGCTCTTCTTCGCCTTCCCAGTCGCCAACATCTTGCACAGCAAATAGGTAGTCTTGAACATTTAGCAAATCTTTCATTACAGGCTCGCCTCTAAGCATTTCACTAATGCTTCAAGGCCAGCTTTATCATCAGCATCAAATCGGCCAATACTTGGACTATCAATGTCTAGTACTGCGAATACTTTACCATGTTTCATGATAGGTACAACCACTTCAGAGTTAGACGCTGCATCGCAGGCTATATGCCCGTCAAAAGCGTGAACATCTTCAATTAATTGTGTTTCAGCGGTTGCCGCAGCTGTTCCACATACCCCTTTCCCAACGGGAATACGGATGCATGCAGGATTACCTTGAAACGGACCAAGTACTAATTCAGTAGGAGAATCCATAAAGTAAAAGCCCGCCCAATTTACATCTTCTAAAGAGGTAAATAACAGCGCGCTTATGTTTGCCAAATTGGCAATTACATTAGATTCACCAGCTATCAGCGATTCAGTTTGCTTAACTAATGACTGGTAAAAATCGTGCTTTTGCATACCAAACTACTTCTTATTAAACATACAGTAGCTAAAGGTACTCTTTGTCGTGAAAAATTGGAACCTTTTGGAGGTAAAAAAAAGGAAATCACACCGTTTATCAGCGTGCTTGGTTAATAATGCTACGATTATTTTTTTACCGATTTGCGAAGACCAAATAAAAACAGTCCGGCTGCAAATGCTGACATAACACTATTAATCAAAAATATCTCGCCAGTTGAGGCACTTAATAAGTAACTAAATATAGCGCCACCTAACAAACCAAGCGTTAATACACCTGAATAATTAACTTTAGAATACTTAAACATTAGTAAATACCCTGGCACAACAAAGGCCGCCATCGTTAAGCCTACAATATGTGCATTTGAGATAGCAGTCATCAATAGTTGAAAAAATACGGATAAGAAATCACCCTGTAGCGTTAGTGCATAATACAATCCTAACAAGCTACCAATAATTACCGGGGACAATAATGAAAGCGCGACACTTTTTGCGAGTTGATGTTTCATCTAATAATCCTTAATACAGAGTATAAATTTTAATGTATTAAGCATGCACCAAGATCTAAAGCTTAGAAATAGAGACTATGGTCGTAATTTATGATTAAAAATAAACCTTATTGCAGTATGAGCCTATTAATAAATTAATAGGCTCATACGTTTGGGTCATACTTATCAAAGTGCTTATAACTGAGCTATTTTATTTGATAACTCAAAGTGGCGAGATGTTACTATTTCCTCTAGCACTGCCAATCTTTTGTTCAACATCGCTGTTTGTTCCTCTAATTTTGTTATCTTATTATTACTCAGTCCTTTAAATTTTGCTTGCGCTGCCATTATTGTAGTTTTATAGGTGAAATAACGTTTAGTAATAGTAAGAATCACAAAGGGTGAGCTAAATATAGTTATTACAATAAATAGTTCTAGCATGGTCGTTTCCCAATCAATTTAAGTTAGCTTGTTGCGTATAAAGGCCACTTTTAGTGCATTGAAATAATTTTGATAATGTAACTTCGCGCTGCTTTCCTCGTCGAATTAGCATCTCAACATACACAATACTTAACACAATGGCTGTTGCTTTAAACAAGTTACCTTGTAGATCACCTACTGCGCCACCCGACATACCAAATATTCCGTAAGCTGCATTCATAAAAATATGCATCCACATAGGAAACCAAATACGATAACCACATTCACAATATAGCCACGCAAACCATGTACCTGCTACAGTAGTGATCGCAACCGCCATCAATGCAGAAATCGCATCATTACCTTGATAAATATGACCCAGGCCAAATATTACTGAACTAATTAATGCCGCAGGCACAAAGCCCCATCTACAATATTTAAATAAAACACCAAACAATGCAGCCCTAAAAATTAGCTCTTCAAAAAAACCCGCATAAACTGAGCCGGTGATTATTGCTGGTATTGATAGGTTAAGTTCATCACTCAAAAATCCATAACCTATTGCCATAGGAGCACAACAAATAATTGCTGCGAGTGCATAGTTAATAAAACCAGAAGAATTAAGCCCTATAGATTCAAAAGGCTCACTTTGTTTAAACAAAATAATAGCCGCAATAACTAACGGTCCATATAAAAAAGTATATTTAGCGGGGGTAAATAAAATGCCAGTTAGATTATCAAGTTCAGACAACCAGCTAGACCAACCTTCTCCCCAAAACTGCCTCATTACATAGTGGCAAAATACAAATATAGAAATTATTACAAGTGCCTTGATAGCGTATTTCATATCTACTTTCCTCGTTAAGTTGTAAATTTCAACTTAATCTTGGCAATAGTAAAAATACAAAGCGACTTATTAGGTCTCAATTACAAGACGAGGTATAAAGCCCATGTTTTAGGGGGGATTAACATGTTTTTGGGATTAATGACAAAGCATCTTTTATTACTTTTACATAAGAACGAGACACCGGTATTTTAATATCAATTGTATGCAGCGATAATTGCAACCCTCCAGCATTACCACTGTAGTGCTGAATGTTTTGCAGGTTGACCGCATAAGAACGGTGGCATCGTAATATAATTGTATTTTCTGGAAGCTGCTTTAATAAACCGCTAAGAGATACACGTAATAGTTTACGTGAAGTTGAAGCTCCTTCCAGTATTGTTATTTCACAATAGTTGTCTGAAGATTTAATAAATAAAATATGGTGATGAGCCGTGTTAATTTCGTCGTTTTTATTATCGCCTTTAAGAGTAATTGTCTTTAATTCAACTTCTCTCAACTGCTCTTGATCGACGCTAACTGTACTTGGCTTAGTTAAATCTATTACATGCCTATTTACCACAAGTAAAAAAATAAGAGGAAATACACCAATACAAAAAATATACCCTACAAAAAGTAATTGATTCTGCCAATGCCAAGACCCAAGTACAGCAACCACAAAATACCCATGATTGAATAACGCAGTAATTAAAATATATGTGACAGGAATAATAATTAAACGGCTTAATTTACTTAGCTTAAACTTAAGTAACACTATTTCTATGAAACCTGACAATAGCAAAGCACAAAAGGTTACTAACCCATAGCCAAAAAGCCGCAGAAACTTGTAAGACTCGGTATCGCTTGAAGTGCGAAAGGTTGAAATACAAAAAGTACAAAAAGCGCTATAAACGAAAACATGACGGCACGATATACAACTAACTTTCTCGAATCTAGATCATCTTTGAGCCACAACATCCTATTTTGCATACCTTTAATCCACCAATGTTTAAAAATAGCACACATTAATATGTGCATTCCAACTCATTTAAAATTTTTTGTGATGGTAGTTTTATTAAAAACAAAAAAAGGAAGAGAACATCAACGTTATTTAACAGCAGAAGGTGGTGTGTGAGCAATTCTATCTGCTTTTAAGATTTTACTAATGAGAGATAAAACATGTAATACCAATTCGCTTAATTAAGTGGTCTATTTTGAGGGCGGAAAAACGTGTTGATAGCTAGGCAAAAAATCCGCTATTAGTTGTTCTAAATGAGAATTTTTTAATGCAGGGAGCGACACGTTTAGCCCCGCAAAATGATTAAGTATTATTACGGATTGGTATAAGTGCACTGATTTTGTTCCAAACACAAAAAAGCCCGCTAAATTAGCGGGCTATTTCGTTATATGGTGGAGAGATAGGGATTTGAACCCTAGATGGGCTATAAACCCATGCCGGTTTTCAAGACCGGTGCATTCGACCACTCTGCCATCTCTCCGATACTGCTAAGTTAAAAGTAAGAGTGTACTAATAACTATTTAAATGAATGATACTTTAATTACCACACACTTATTAAATAAGTGGTGGAGAGATAGGGATTTGAACCCTAGATGGGCTATAAACCCATGCCGGTTTTCAAGACCGGTGCATTCGACCACTCTGCCATCTCTCCGCACGGCCTGCATAATAGGGAAACCCATCCCTTTTGTGAAGCTTTTTTTTAAATTAATTGTTTAAGTGCTTAAAAAACAATTAATTTGTCTAAAGTTAGAACAAAGTGTTTTTAATTTAGCCGTCAATACTCTTTTATTTAAATATTTAACTCTATTGATCTACAAAGGTTTGCCCAAACATATAAGAGTTGGTAATCTAATTTTAGTTAAATTATCGAAACACACACGTTTCACTTAAAGGAGCTCTACAATGGCGTTTAATCAATCGTACAATACCGCGAAACCGGTAATGTCTACCATTGAAACAAACAAGGTACTTAAAAACACCTACTTTTTACTAGCTATGACACTTGCTTTCAGTGCTGTTACAGCCGGTATTTCAATGGCACTACAATTACCTTACTTTATGGGAATTGTGTTTACACTTGTTTCGTTCGGTTTATTATTTGTTGTAAATAAAAAAGCAGATACAGCATCTGGTGTATTTTGGGTGTTTGCTTTCACAGGTTTAATGGGGGCTGGCTTAGGTCCATTACTTAACCATTATGCTGCAATGCCTAATGGCCCAATGCTTATTATGCAAGCGTTAGGTTCTACGGCGCTTATCTTTTTTGGTTTATCTGCTTATGCACTGAACACTAAAAAAGACTTCTCATTTATGGGTGGCTTTTTAACGGTTGGCTTAATAGTTGTGATTGTAGCTAGCATTGTTAATATTTTTGTTGGCAGTTCGCTGATGTTTATGGTGCTTAATGCTGCAGTTGTATTGATCATGTCTGGTTTGATTTTATTCGATACAAGCCGAATCATTAATGGCGGCGAAACCAACTACATTCGCGCAACAGTGTCTTTATACCTAAGCGTATATAACTTATTTACGTCTTTACTTGCTCTACTTGGCGCAAGTGATGACTAATTAAATAGTTCTGTTAAAATAGCCCCTTAATTGGGGCTTTTTTATTGGAATTGTTTTGTCACGTTTTGTTCTTTCATTACATACACCACCATCCGATCACGATACAACGCAAAGGTTAGTTAAGTTTGCGAATGCATGTTTAGCCCAAGGGCACACCATTGATGCTATTTTTTTATACCAGCAAGGTATTTATCATGCATCTACCCACTTTGATTTATCCTCAGACGAACTTCAAATTTCAGCACTTTGGCAGCAACTCGCCGATCAAAAACTAAATTTAATGCTGTGTGTTACCGCCGCTGAAAAACGCGGGTTTGATATTAAAAACACAGGTGTATTTGCAGTCGCAGGGCTAGCTGAATTTGCAATGCTTGCAAGCGACGCTGATAAATGGGTGCAATTTAAATGATAAACGTATTAGTAATGAGTCAGTGCAGTCCATTTGACGATTTAAATATTCGTGATGCACTTGATATGACATTGATATTTGCTGCCGTTGACCAAAATGTGAGTTGGTTGTTTAGCGGCCCCGCCGTTTTAGCTTTAAAAAAGCATCAACAACCAAACAATATTGGATTAAAAGATTTTTTTAAAAACATTAAAACACTCGAAATCTATAATGTTGAAAACATCTACGTGTGTGAAAAGTCATTGCTTGATTATGGTTTAAATAAACATGATTTACTCATAGAGGCAAAAGCACTCAACTTTAGCCAACAACAAACATTAATTAAAGCGCAGCAACATGTGGTGAATTTATGAGTACATTACATATTTTTTCTAAGCCGCTTAACTATTACTCGGCAAATCAGCTAGAGAACTTAATTTTATCAGACGATAACGTGCTACTTGTTGGTGATGCCTGCTTTGCAAAAAAACAATTTAGGCAATTTGCAGATACACTGTTAATACTTGAACAAGACGCGCAAGTACGTGCAATAAAATTAACAGATAACGATAAAGCCATTAGCTATGAAGACTTTGTAGCACTCACTTTATCAACTAATCAATCAATTACGTGGTAACTCATGCTTGAATTTAACAACCAACAGATTGAAACCGACAAACAAGGTTACTTGCTTGATCATACTTTGTGGTCAAAGGAGCTTGCACCTGTAATTGCTATCCAAGAAAACATTACCCTTAGCGTTCAACACTGGGAAGTAATTAACTTTGTTCGTGATTTTTATATTGAATATAACACCAGTCCAGCAATTAGGATGCTTGTAAAAGCAATGGCTAAAGCACTCGGTGAAGACAAAGGAAACAGCCTTTATTTATATAAATTATTCCCTAAAGGCCCTGCTAAGCAAGCAACAAAAATCGCCGGATTACCAAAACCAGCTAGGTGCATATAATGAGATCTAAATCAGGCAATAATCAAGTAACTGAATCCAAGCCAAAAAGAAGTACAGGGCGTACTTATTCACGCAGTGCACTTAACAAAACACCTTCAGGTAAAAGAGAAATAAAGCCGCAAATAGCATCTAAAGACAGAAAAATTGTGTTATTCAATAAACCATTTGATGTGCTATGCCAATTTACAGATGACGCAGACAGAAAAACTCTCGCTGAGTTCATCCCTATTAAAGAGGTTTACGCAGCAGGAAGATTAGACAGAGACAGTGAAGGTTTATTACTTTTAACAAACTGTGGGAAATTGCAAAACACCTTAACTGCACCTGATAAAAAAACGAATAAAACATACTGGGCACAAGTTGAAGGTGAACCAACAAGCGAATCAATTAATGCTTTATGCAATGGCGTAGAACTTAAAGACGGGCTTACACTCCCCGCTAACGTTAAAATAATTGATGAACCTACAATTTGGACTCGTAATCCGCCTGTACGCGAGCGAAAAGCAATCCCTACCACTTGGCTAAGTATTACGATTAATGAAGGTAAAAACA
The DNA here is from genome assembly GCF_011378845.1 of Pseudoalteromonas sp. Z9A4. Taxonomy (NCBI): domain Bacteria; kingdom Pseudomonadati; phylum Pseudomonadota; class Gammaproteobacteria; order Alteromonadales; family Pseudoalteromonadaceae; genus Pseudoalteromonas; species Pseudoalteromonas sp. Z9A4. The sequence goes on along the minus strand of NZ_WTLA01000005.1, from coordinate 77,612 downwards.
GACAAGTTCGCCGAATGACCGCACATATTGGCCACCCTACACTTCGCCTTATTCGCTATAGCATTGGCAACTATACGTTGGATGATATTAATTGTGGTGAATACAAAGTAATTAAGGGCGTAGTTGATGCATAAACCGCATGTAACAGTTGCGGCAATAGTAAAAAAGCAAAATGAGTTTTTACTTGTAAAAGAGCGCGATAAATTCACTCATCAAATTTGCTACAATCAGCCCGCAGGTCACTTAGAAAAAAATGAAACACTTGCACAAGCCGCAAGCAGAGAGCTACTTGAAGAAACAGGCTTAGCGCTTGAGCCAGTCGGCTTTTTGGGTGTGTATAATTTGCATGCCGAAAATGGAGTGCACTATTTACGATTCTGCTTTTTATTTGAAGCGCCTGATAATATAAAAGCGCCAACGCCAATAGATACCGACATTATCAGCGCTAACTGGTACACATTAGAGCAAATAAAATCACTACCGCTTAGAAGCCCTTTAGTATTGAAGTGTATTAACGACAGCCTGAATCGACCAGTATTAAGCCTAGAAACTATTTATAATTAGCTATATTGGGGAGTAGCTTAAATAAAATAATTAACTCTATTTTATTTACTCTGAGCTTAGAGCTATGCAGTTACGCCCTTGTTTTTTAGCATAATACAGGGCGTTATCAGCGGCTTTTACAAAGCTGATTTCATCACTATTTGTATAGTCACTGATGGTATTAATACCCATACTTATAGATAAAAATCCGGTAAAGCTATCCTGGTGTGCAATAGCTAAGTTTTCTACAGCTTTTTGTATTTGCTCAGCTATAAACAGCGCCCCTTGCCTATCGGTTTGAGGTAATAAAACAACAAATTCCTCTCCCCCATAGCGAGCAACAAAATCTTCTGGGCGACTAACCGTTGAAGCAATTGTTTGAGCCACATCATATAAACACGTATCGCCCGCTACATGCCCATACCGGTCATTAAATTGTTTAAAATGGTCAATATCGATAATAATCATCGATAGCATGCCTTCGCATTCTTTTGCTCGTTCGTACTCATGCGTTAGTTTTTCATCAAACCGACGCCTATTTGCAATCTTGGTTAATGCATCCAAAAAGGCCATATCCCTAAGTATATCCTCTGCTTCTAAACGCTCTGTAGCATCATTAAAAACAGCTAAAAACTCTTCGCCTATATCAATCCCTGAAATTTCCATCATCACTTGTGAACCATCACGACATGAAACTCGATAGTTATTTGCGGGTATATCGTTATTATTATTCAGCGCCTTTTCAAGTGAGTCTTGCCACAGATCTTTTACAAGTGCTCTATATTGCGGATCTGGATACGCTTTTTCCCACCACGATTTAAGATTAGGTACATCCTCTACTGTATAACCAAAAACATCTACAAAGCGTTGATTAACTTTTAAAATATCACCCGTTTTGGCGCACACATTACATACCGGCATTGGCAAAACGGTAAATAATCTAGCGTAATGACTTATCTCATGCTTGCGCATAGGGTTGAGCGTACTTTGAGGTAAGTAACTCATTGGCATATCACTTTTTTCAATACTAAGCTTTTCGTCCATTTCTAAAGCAAAATACCATTCAAGCCACCAATGCTCTACACGCTCAAGCACCTTTAGCTCAATGTTCTTTTTAGCGGTTGAGCCCTTAATTAAGCTAAATAACTCATGTACATGATTTGGTTCTTGGAAAATGTGAGGGTTTTTGAGTTTTATTAACTCATAAAAAAGGTGATAGGCTGACTTTTTAAACTCTGTCGTTTTACTGGAGAGTAATTCACTATCCACAAAATCAGATTCGTTTGTGTAGTGTTCAACTAAAGAATTTATCTTGTTTATTTGATAGGCGTAATTCATATATTCATTCCATTGACTATATATCAAGCGACTTAAAGTGGTTTACATTCATATACTCACCACTATTTTTATTTTATTAAGTGTATATTTACTCTAGTAGTTTTAAAAGAAAATACTATTAATAAAACTCAATAACTACATGAATTATTCTATAGTCTTAATTTATTAGTAAAGATCACTTTAATATTACTAAAGTTACAGCCTGATAACGCGCTTAAGTCTAGTTTGCTATTTGTTATATAAATAAAATACTGACTAATTCCCCTCTTTGCGCCCTTAGTCTCTTTAAGCACAAACAAAATACATGCTATAATCGCGGCCTTTCCAAGTTAACAGCAATCTGTATAAGCGAAATTATTCATGAGCGAAAATAGTCACATTAAAGTCATTGTTGGCATGTCCGGCGGTGTTGATTCTTCTGTATCTGCATATTTATTACAACAACAGGGCTACCAAGTAGAAGGCCTGTTTATGAAGAACTGGGAAGAAGACGACAATGATGAGTACTGTGCTGCCGCTGATGACTTAAAAGATGCACAATCAGTGTGTGATAAGTTAGGCATTGAACTTCACACAGTAAACTTTGCAGCAGAATACTGGGACAACGTATTTGAGTACTTTTTAGCTGAGTACAAAGCAGGTCGTACACCTAACCCAGATATAATGTGTAACAAAGAAATTAAATTTAAAGCCTTTTTAGAATTTGCTGCTCAAGCACTCGGTGCTGACTTTATTGCAACGGGTCACTATGTTCGCCGTGAGCTTCGCGATGACAAATACGTAATGTGTCGCGGACTTGATAACAATAAAGATCAAAGCTACTTCTTATATACTCTAAGCCATGAACATATTGGCCAAACGTTATTCCCTGTAGGCGATATCGAAAAACCAGAAGTACGCCGCATAGCAGAAGAACAAGACCTAATCACTCACGATAAAAAAGACAGTACAGGTATCTGCTTTATTGGTGAGCGTAAATTTAAAGACTTTTTACAAAAGTTCTTACCAGCACAACCTGGCGTTATCGAAGACACAGACGGTAATGACGTAGGCGAACACGAAGGCTTAATGTACCACACACTTGGACAACGCAAAGGCTTGTTAATTGGTGGAATGAAAGAAGGTTCTGGTGAGCCTTGGTACGTAGTAGATAAAGACCTTGAGCGAAATGTACTTATTGTGGGCCAAGGTAAAGATCACCCTCGCCTATACAGCAACGGTCTTAACGCAAACCAACTTCACTGGGTAGACCGTATTGGCCCTAAAGGCACAACTCGCTGCACAGTAAAAACGCGTTACCGCCAAGAAGACTTAAGCTGTACCCTACTTGTAGGTGAAGACGGCATGGCCCGCGTATTGTTCGACGAGCCACAAAAAGCAGTGACGCCTGGTCAATCTGCCGTATTTTACGCAGAAGATATCTGTTTAGGTGGCGGTATTATTGATTCGGTGATTAAGTAATGAATGAACACCAAGTCATGGCGCTTGCCGCCATGTGCCAGGCTGCTAAACAAGTTCAAAAAATTGCCCAATATGGCAACAATAACGAACATGATTTAGAAATATTACTTTCAAGTATTATTCAAACATCTCCGGCATCGCCAGAAGATGTTTACCAAGGTACTGACAACTTACGTGATGGTTACAAAACATTAATGGCGCAGCTAACCGCAGGCGCTCAAAAAGATGTTGAAATTGTAAAGTACGTAGGTGGTTTAATGCAGCTTGAGCGAGCACTAAGTGCAAACGACAAAAGCTTAAACGAATTAGGTAAACGAATTGATGATATTCATCGTCGTTTAGACCACTTTGCTATTACCGATGAGAGCGTTGTTGCCGGTTTAGCAGATATATACTCGTCGGTGCTGAGCCCCCTTGGGCACCGAATACAGGTTTATGGCAAACCCGAGTTATTAAAACAGCAGCTCACTCAAAATAAAATCCGTGCGTTATTATTAGCCGGCATTAGAAGTGCAGTATTATGGCGACAAATGGGCGGTAAACGCCGTCACTTTTTCTTTGCAAAAAGAAAAATACTCGCCATTGCTAAAACAAAAATTTAACTATCGTTCAAACTAAAATTTAGGAGTTATTATGGAGCTTTCAGCGTTAACGGCTATCTCTCCAGTGGATGGTCGCTACGGCAGCAAAACCACTGAACTACGCAGTATTTTCAGCGAATTTGGCTTAATCAAATACCGCGTAATTGTTGAAGTGCGTTGGTTGCAAGCGTTAGCTGCAGCAAGCGATATTAAAGAAGTACCTGCATTTAGCGAAGAAGCTAATGCACTTCTAAACGCCATTGTAGATAACTTCAGTGAAGCTGATGCACAACGCGTTAAAGATATAGAACGCACTACAAATCACGATGTTAAAGCGGTTGAATACCTACTAAAAGAAAAAGTCGCCGATAACAGTGAGCTTCATGCAATAAACGAATTTATTCACTTTGCTTGTACTTCAGAAGATATTAACAATCTATCTCATGGTTTAATGCTAAGCGAAGCGCGTAAAAATGTTTTACTTCCTTATTGCGATGAACTTTTAAGCGCAATTAAAGCTAAAGCAATTGAATACAAAACAATCCCAATGATGACTCGTACGCACGGACAACCTGCTACACCATCAACTATGGGTAAAGAGTTTGCTAACGTATATATGCGCTTAAAGCGTCAACGCGGGCAAATTGCACAAGTAGAGATGCTAGGTAAAGTTAATGGTGCTGTTGGTAACTACAACGCTCACCTTAGCGCATACCCAGATTACGACTGGCATACACATGCAGATAAATTTGTATCAAGTTTAGGCTTAACACTAAACCCATTTACTACACAAATTGAACCGCATGACTATATTGCAGAATTATTTGACGCAATTGCACGTTTTAACACTATATTGTTAGATTTCGACCGTGACATGTGGGGTTACATTGCCCTTAATCACTTTAAGCAAAAAACAATTGCTGGCGAAATTGGCTCATCAACAATGCCACATAAAGTTAACCCAATTGATTTTGAAAACTCAGAAGGCAACTTAGGCTTAGCAAATGCTATTTTTGCTCATCTTGCACAAAAATTACCCGTTTCTCGCTGGCAGCGTGACCTTACCGATTCAACGGTATTACGTAACCTAGGTGTAGGTATGGGTTATGCAATTATTGCATACCAATCAACACTTAAAGGTGTAAGCAAGCTTGAAGTAAACGAGCAACGTTTAGCTGACGAGCTTGATCAAAACTGGGAATTGCTAGCCGAGCCGATTCAAACAGTTATGCGTAAATATGGTATTGAAAAGCCATACGAAAAACTTAAAGATTTAACACGCGGTAAACGTGTAAACAAAGAAATAATGGCTGACTTCATCGATGGTTTAGACCTTCCAGAGCACGCTAAAGTAGAAATGAAAAAACTAACACCTGCTAATTACATTGGTCGTGCTGTTGAGTTTATTGATGATTTAGTTTAAAAACTAAATTGCTCTTTTAAAAAGCGAAAGGATCATCCTTTCGCTTTTTTTGTTTTAACCCCATTGCACTAACTAGTAGGCATAATGTATGTATCAATTAAAAATAAATAATTTGTCTGAGCAAGAGTTTTTAAGCCATTTTTGGCAAAAAAAGCCGCTTTTAATCAAACAGGGTTTTGCTAATTTTCAAGACCCGCTTGATGCTAATGAACTTGCCGGCCTAGCAATGGAAGAAAGCATAGAGTCACGTATTATCACCAATCATAAAAATGACTGGCAAACGCACCAAGGTCCATTTGAAGACTTTGAGCAGTTAACAGACGATCATTCTACATTGCTCGTGCAAGCAGTTGATCACTGGCATAGCGAAGCTGCACAACTACTAGAGCCATTTAGGTTTATTCCAAACTGGCGCATAGATGATTTAATGATCAGCTATTCAACGCCTAATGGTGGTGTTGGCCCACATTTAGACCAATATGACGTATTTATTATTCAAGGCGAAGGTAAACGTCATTGGCGTGTAGGCCTGCCCGATCCAACACTTAAACAGTTTGCTCAAAATAAAAAGTTACTGCAAGTTGAACCTTTTGAAGCCGTAATTGATTGCATATTAGAACCAGGCGATATTTTGTATATTCCACCAGGGTGCCCTCACGAAGGTTACGCTGTAGAAAACGCACTAAATTATTCAGTTGGTTTTAGGGCGCCAAATCAACAAGATTTATTGTCGAGCTTTGCCGATCATATTATTGATACCGAAAGCGGACAAAAACGTTATACCGATCACAACATCACACTAAGAAAATCAAAAGGTGAACTTACAAACCTTGAAGTTGATAAAGTTAAAACACTGATGGCGGCACTTTTAGAAAATGACGATTTATTTAAACAATGGTTAGGCTCAACGCTTAGTCAGCCCAAGCATGAAATGGATTTAGCACCAGTAGAACCTCCATTTACACCTGAGCAAATAAGCGATGATTTAAGTGATGAAGAAGCTGTGTTTGAGCGTTTAGGTGGCACGCGTGCTATTTATCAGCAGCTCGATACCGAAGTGTTATTAAGTGTAAACGGTGAAAATTACGCTATGCCATTAACTGACTTAGCGGCGGTAAAACTACTTACCGATAATACTGAATTTGAAAGTTCAGCATTAAATTTAACAAACCCAAGTTTAGTTTTTACTCAAACTTTTACTACACTTGTTAATGAGGGGCTTTGGTTTAATATAGACCAAGAGTAATAATACCAATTTTATTAATAATGGTGAGTATTTTGCAGCGTAAAATATTATGTATACAGGTTAGTTAAAAATTTTAATTTTCACCTGATATTGGCTTAAATAATTTTGCTGTGATTGCTTACTCATTTTAATTGGCTATCAATAGGAGTTTGCAATGGGCTATCTGGTTGATAAGGTTGAATGGGATATAAAAAAAGATATGCTACAAAAAATTCGAGAGCGAGTTTTTGTTTACGAGTTACATATCCCCAAGCACATCGAATTTGATAGCCTAGATAAAATTGCATTACATGTACTTGTTACAGACGATGCAAACTGCCCTATTGCAACAGGTCGGCTGTGTACAGATGGCTTAATCGGCAGAATAGCGGTATTACCCGAGCACCGTAATCGCAAAGTATATAAATCGCTTCTTAACTTTATTGTTGAATTAGCTTCCAACCAAGGTATAGAAGAAGTAAGCATTAATTGTATTTTAAATGAGGTAGAGCGTTTTAAGCGAAATGGCTTTATTCAGCAAGGAAATGTTTTTATGGAGGCGGGAATTCCTAGGCAACGTATGCAATGCTCTGTTTCGGCGTTTAATACAACCCCCTTCACACTTGTCCATTAGATAAAGAAAAGGGCAATAAATAAGCTATCACCCTCTACATTGTTACTTAACCCAAACTGTAGTTACTTTGGTTCATTTGCCCACAGCGGTTCATTATCATACATTTCGTACAAGCCATGTGCTCTATTTATAAGTAAGTTAGCAAAATCTACCTGCGTTTTATCACGCGCGCCTGTACTCATAATTTGATCCGCTTTTAATTGCCACTGCAAAGAAAAATAACGCATTGCATCGCGAGCATCTGTAGCTGCACTTACTTCAGCATGATCTGTAGGTAAGCGCCCTGTTACTACCCAATATGTTTTACCGTTTTGGGCTTTAAATTTCCACATTGCACAAAGTGGTGCTAAAAATCGGCTGTCTTTATCAACTACTGATTTTGGCATAATGCCCTTTTCGGCTAAATGTTTTTGCGCTGCTTGAAAACATTCGCGTTGCCACTGCATTCTTTGCTCATCAGTTATAACTTGCTCTTTTGCTGTTAACGGCTTTTTTTCTTGTTGTTGCATTCTTAATAACCTTTTACTTCTTTTTTAACACTCTAAGGGCTTAGTAAATAAGGCGCAAGTATAAAAAGGTCGTTTGCACCTTAAAGCGCTCTGTTTGCTGTGTTTTTAGCCAAACTATTATTTTATATTGTGATCAAACGAACCCACATCACCCGGAAAAACTACTGGAGACTCAATACCGTCTTTACTAACAGAGGCTACACCAAAGTAATAATTATCAATCACTACGTTTTTAAGTGTGTACTGTGAAACCTTACCAACGTATTTACTAAACTGCCATTGCGGCTCGCTCGTGTAACGCCAATAAATTTTATAGCCAGCAATATTTTCATCACTGCTTTGTTGCCATGAAAACGACGTATCAGCTTTAACAGCGCCCTTTATTTTAACTTCTTTTGGCGGTGCGGGTGCCCACGCCATAGACGCCATCGTTACCGCATTAAGTGAAGTTAACTTAGCCGTATAATCAAAATCAACACCTTCAATGGTATCGCCATACTCAACACCATTTTCAGTGCGTAAATCTTGATGCTGACGATCGTAGTGCTCGTTAGTTTCCATAATACGCACTGCTGCAAAACCTGCGTCATTAAATGGACGATGATGCCCACCACGGCCAAATCTATCTAATCGATATACGAGCATTGTATCTAAATTGGGAATGTATCTGTCGGCAATAGTATCTATGTAGCGTGCTAAATTACGACTCGCAGAATCAACTTCACCACCTGTAAAGCGCCGAGTATTAGCTTGTTCTTTTGTTTCTACAACACGGGTACCTTCTGAAAATATACGTGCAGTCGTGTTATTAGTTACCCCATTAATACCGGTAATATTGCCAATCATATCGTTGTTTAAAACGCCATGAACTTGCCAGTTATGCTTTTGTGCATAAGCCGTTAATATTTTACCGCCAAACAAACCTTGCTCTTCGCCCGAAAGCGCCGCGTAAACTACCGAACCATTAAATTTGTATTTACTTAAAACGCGAGCTGCTTCTATTACTCCTGCCACGCCCGATGCGTTATCATTTGCCCCAGGAGAGTCGCTAGTAAAGTCCATAACATCACTTACACGTGAATCTATATCACCCGACATCATCACCATGCGATTCGGCTCGCTCGACCCACGTTGAATAGCCACTATGTTAACCACTTCAACAGGATTAGGAATGCGTTTTTCGCCCGATATAGTGTCCTTTACTTCAATAATTTCCAGACAACCACCACACTGCACAGATATTTTTTCAAATTCTTTTTTTATCCAACGCCTAGCCGCACCAATACCTCGCGTATCCGATTTAGTCTCTGAAAGCGTATGGCGAGTACCAAAATCCACCAGCGTTTGAATGTCACTACCGATACGGGTAGCCGACACTTCACTTGCTATATCGTGTAACTTTTGTTGGTCGGTATATTGTAATTGCGTTTCACCATGTGCTGATAATGCAAGTGTGCAAGCGCCTGCAATTGCAGTAAATTTGAGTAACGTTGTTGTGATTTTCAAAGGTGTTTTAAGCATCTATTAGCTCCTAATTATTATAGTGTAACCATTACTTAACTAAGATTTTATGGCAATACATTTGAGGTAGATGTAGAAAGGAGCACGCTAAAGCGCAGTTATAGTAATACTTAGAGAGTTAATTGAGTCGTACAATCAACATAATACCGGTCATAGGAATTAACCCAAACATCCACAGCTTTATTCCTAAAATATATTTTTTAAAGCTCCCTTTATTTATACAAGATCTAACTCTACTTCTATAACCGTTAAAATCACCCAAAATTAAAAACACAATTCCAATTACGATTGCGTAAAATAGAGCACCAATAAGTAAAGGGTTTTGCTTAAAAGTACTGATTATTTTATCTAAGTAGTGAATGTCAAACGTCATAGCTAAAAGAAAACTATATACAGTAGATATCATAGCTAACAATGCTGCAGCATTTATGGCCGTATTTTTATTTCTTGAGTCTAATTTTTTCATCCACTGAGCACACACAAAATGAACAGCGCAAATAAATGTTCTCATTTTCAATCCTTGAATAACGTCTAACTAATTAATTGCTAATACAATATTATATTTTGAGGTTAAATTACAAACCTTGTTACACAATAATCTATTAAAAAATATGTTTTTCGTGGCACACTGTCATTGTTTATATATTAATAGTTTAAGTTATGCGTCAGCTAAAAGAAGATACAGTTAAAAGTAACCTTATTGAGTCGCAGCAAAGCGCATACGGCCCCGTATGCGTGTATCAAAATAAAGAATACCGGTGGTTAACGCTTGCACAAAAAACCAATGAAGACATTACAATTCAGGGCGTTATGAACCTTATACACCCTGAGCAAGTAATAGTACCTGTAAACCAGTGTATGATGTTATTTTTACTTAAACCGGTAGATACACTAAATATATTAAATTTAGGCTTGGGCACTGCAGGGTTTGAGCGAATTATGTATCACTTACAAAGTAATACGCCTTACATAAACACCATCAATACATTTAACACGGTAGAAATAAACCCAAGCATTGCCTTAATTGCTGCCCAGCACTTTAAGTTACCAATTAAGCACAGCACCTATTTACAATGCGCCGAACAATATATTACCCAATGCACTGATCACTTTAACGTAATCACTATCGATATTTTTAGTGGTGAATATCACCAGCCTTTTTTAACCAGCGATAGCTTTTGGCAAAATATAAATAGCTGCAGTGAGCAAAATACGCAAGTAATCATTAATTTAAACCCACAAACTGGCCAAGAGCTGCAAATGCTTTTAGTACTTTTAAGGCAACATTTTAAGTGCTTAGCGATAATAGAGTTTAACGAATACAAAAATATAGTAATCATACTAAGCCAGCAAACATTAATGCACATAAACGTTGATGAAATACAAAACTCACCGGTGTTTATAAATTTTGCACCAAACCTTTATAAAAGTATTAACAGCATTTACCACATTGAATAAAACGCGTTACCGACCAGGTTCATGTTTTTCATAGCACGGTAAACTTGTTTCTAACTTCTCCCAGTTAGCTTTAGACGTAACAAAATTATGCGATAAAACCTGCTCAGTAATATCGCTATCAAATATTCCTAAACGAATTCGTATTCTGCTTTTGTCATCATTATTGCTACTGTAAACCGGCGAGCCACACCACTTACAAAAGTAACGAGTGCGCCCTGGTTTAAAACTAAATTCACTAAGTAATGCTTTTCCTTTGGTTATTGTGAAGTCATCTGTATTTACAAAGCCATTGGTTGCAAATGCAGTCCCGCTGTTTTTTCTGCACAGTGAACAATGACAATGAATAATGCTGGTTATACTACCCGACACTTCAACCCTTACCTCACCGCACAAACACGAACCCGTATACATATAACATCCTAACTATTAAATTATTTTAAACTCAGCTGAAATTTGCTGAGTTGATTTAATGGATAAGTTTACTGGTTAATTTTTTGAATGGAATAATAATTTTTGTATCTTCGCAGTTCCCACGCCATTACCTATTGCTTTAATGGTTGACATAAAAACATTAAATTGGTTACATAACTCTCAATAAAAACTATAGCCAAAATTTAAATTGGTTAACCAAATATCAATAATATTACGAGAGCCAATTATGTCTTCCAAACACATTTTAATTCTATGTTTGTTTAGCACGCTATCAGCATGTTCAACCATTCAAAAAAGTACATCGAGCGATTGGCTACTTATTGATAACTTTGAAAATTCACTTAGCAAGTGGCAAAGTGTCGATACCCAAAATGAAACTAAACCACAGGTTAAAAACCCACAAATAACAGTTATACAACCAGAACAAGCAAACTCATCAACAAATCATTATTTACTAAAAAAACCTGCAGCTGAGGGCATTGTAGGAAATCGTAAAGCGCTTTCTTATACAAAACTTCCACAAGCGGTTGAAGTTGGTCAAACCTACACATTTTATATGCGTATAAACGTAGCTGCCTTTCCTAATAACCATGCTTTTGGATTAAGCAACCTTACGCCAGAGCTAATTAATAAACATGCGTACGATGCGTTTGAGCCTACACTTCGCGTAACCGATAAAACAGAATCAAACGGGTTTGTAAACGATGGCGCTTTAATGGTTAAAACCGACAGCGGGTATAGCAACATTCAAAACTACACTACCAAACAATCGGCCAAGCCACTGCAAACAAATACCTGGTACGACGTATGGTACGTTGTTAATAACGCAGCAGCCTCAGAGCAAGGTCAGCAATATGATGTTTACGTAAAAGGTGGTGAATTTAGCAAGCAAACACTGGTGTATAAAAATGCACAATTTAGAATGAAGCGCGAACAACCTCTTATATATTTTTTAGCAAACTGTAATACAGGCCCAATTAAAAAGCCTTACGGAAATGGTGGTCTCAGATATGACGATTTATACATGAGCAAAGGTACAAACCTAAATAACCCAATGCTATAAAGTAAGTGAAGTGTTTTTAGGTGTTCTTTTATACATAAGTTTATATTAATAACGCTCTAGCATATTCACAATTAATACCTTACAAACCTGCATTTAAAAATACTTAAATGGTATAATAGCCACCATTATTTGCCATTTAAGTTTTTAAAATGTATCGATTATTTGAAAAAATGACAAAAGCATTTCCTGAGGATCAACCTACTCAGCCGCCTTCGACTTTATTTGCTTTTTGTCGTCACTACACCAAAGGAATGGAATTGTCGTTGGTGCTAATGTCAATCAGCGCCGCCATGCTCGCTATTTTAGAGGTTTCTTTATTTAGCTATATGGGGCAGCTTGTTGATTGGTTAACGGCCTACACACCCGAAACCTTGTTTGTAGAGCAAAAATCAGAACTTATCAAAATGGCTGTCATGCTCTTACTGGTATTGCCCGTAGTCGTATTTTTTCATTCTGCTATTTTGCACCAAGCATTACTGGGCAATTACCCTATGTCGATTCGCTGGTTAGCGCATCGTTATTTACTGCGCCAAAGTGTGAGCTTTTATCAAAATGAGTTTGCAGGAAGAATAGCCACCAAAGTATTACAAACCTCTTTAGCCGTTCGCGAAACAGTGACCAAACTACTCGATGTATTAATGTACATAGTGGTTTATTTTGGCTCAATGGTATTTTTAGTTGCCGAAGCTGATTGGCGCTTAATGATCCCTTTATTAGTTTGGTTGGTTTTATACATTTGCGTACAGCTTTATTTTGTACCTCGCCTTAAAAAAATTGCCAGCTCACAAGCTGATGCGCGCTCAGAAATGACCGGTCGAATTGTTGATAGCTACACAAATATTTCTACTATTAAATTGTTTTCGTATACCCAGCGTGAAGAGCAATACGCAAAACAAAGCATGGATGTATTTTTGCAGCCTGTGTACAAACAAATGCGCTTGGTAACCAGCCTAAACTTTGTTATTCAAAGCTTAAATTATTTATTAGTATTTTCGGTTACCGCAGTATCACTTTATTTATGGTCGCTTAGTGCAATTAGCGCAGGTGCCATTGCAGTTGCTGTTAGTTTAGCGCTTAGATTAAACGGTATGGCGCAATGGATCATGTGGGAAATAAGCAGCTTGTTCGAAAACATTGGCACCGTAGCCGATGGTATGAAAACACTGTCTAACCCTATTGAAGTTGCCGATAAACCAAATGCCGATACACTTAACGTAAGCCGAGGTGCTATTGAGTTTAACAACGTACATTTTAACTACGGCAAAGCTGCAAACGAGACTAATCGCAGCCCAGTAATGAATGGTTTAAACTTAAACATTAAACCTGGCGAAAAAATTGGCTTAGTCGGTCGCTCTGGTGCAGGTAAATCAACACTTGTTAACTTGTTACTGCGTTTTTACGATACTGACTCAGGAACAATAAAAATTGATGGGCAAAACATCACAGACGTAAGCCAAGAAAGTCTACGCCGCTACATAGCGATGGTTACGCAAGACACTTCCCTGCTTCATCGCTCAGTAAAAGACAACATTTTGTATGGTCGCCCTGATGCAACACAAGACGAAATGATCAACGCGACCAAACAAGCTAAGGCACTTGAGTTTATAAACGACTTGGTAGATAGCAAAGGTAACAAAGGCTTTGATGCACAAGTGGGCGAACGCGGTGTTACTCTTTCAGGCGGTCAACGCCAACGTATTGCTATTGCACGTGTGCTACTTAAAAATGCACCCATACTTATACTCGACGAAGCCACCAGTGCACTCGACTCAGAAGTAGAAGCGGCAATTCAGGCAAGTCTTGATGACTTAATGACAGGCAAAACAGTAATCGCCATAGCGCATAGGCTCTCAACCATTGCACAAATGGACAGATTAATTGTACTTGATGACGGCGGCGTAGTTGAGCAAGGCACTCATGAAGAACTAATCGCTAAGGGCGGGATTTACGCAGCCCTGTGGACACACCAAACAGGTGGGTTTATAGGCGTCGATTAGCCATTAATATTACCTTACTGTAGACGTGGTTTATATTCTGCTGCTACCTAAACAAAAAAGCGAAGATGCCTTAAAGGCTCTTCGCTTTTTTGTTTAAAGTTATAAATAGAGCTTATAACTTTTTTATAAATTAAGAGATTAGTCTTAACCCTATCATTATCAGCATAACCACATTAGCAAGCACACCAATTAAAAAGAAGTAACTACGTGGACTTGGGTTGTTCTCCGTTGCTATAGCGTAGTACAGCGCCATGTGAATTAAGCGCGCAATTAAGTACACCCAAATACACATAGCAAAAATCGGGCTTTGATAATTAATTACAAACGCAAATAACACCGTACCTATAAATAATGCGCTGTTTTCAAGCGTATTATGAAACGTACGATGCGCTCTAAATATAAAGCTATCGTGCGATAAATCCTCGTCAATTTTACCTGGTACAGCATTTGGCTCTTTAGCTTTGCTAAACGTAGCCACAGCCCACTGTACAAGCAACATAATTAAATAGAGGTAAAATGCCAAATAGGCCGAAAGTGCAACTTCAGTCATTACTAAATCCTTTATTTTGTTTTTTAACTTAGTTTAGAGTGCAATTTTAAGGCCTAAGTTAATACACTGATATTTAAAGGGTTAATTTAATAAGCCTAATTACATATGTAAGTAACTCACGGCGTTGTATAAAATTTACTTGTTATGATTTTAAAAATAACATCAAAACTGAGCTGTATACTGCTGGATTTACTCCGATCTAAAAAGCTTAAACTCTTCAAACGCACAATCCCACAACACAACTTGATTACGACCCAAAGACTTAGCCTCATAAAGTGCTAAATCGGCCTGTTCAATTAACTCAGAAGGTGTTCTGGCTTTAAATTTAATAGACGTAACCCCAAAACTACACGTAACAGGAATATCATCAAATATCGCTTTTTCTACTTTAATACGAATAGCTTCAGCAATACGTATTGCTTGCTCTTGAGTCGTGTTGGGTAAAATAATACAAAATTCCTCGCCACCAAAACGGGCAACGCTATCGCTCGTACGTATATTGGCTTGTAAAAGACTGGCAACGCCACAAAGTACGGTGTCGCCAATGCTGTGCCCATAAGTATCGTTAACACTTTTAAAATGGTCAATATCGACCATTAAAATACAATATTCTTCAATCTGAGGTAAATCCAAAAAGTCGCGATTCATAATCTCAAATAAAATGCGGCGGTTATAACAATTGGTTAAAGGGTCTCTCGCGGCCAAATAGTCTAACTCTTCATTACGTTTTTTAGAGGCAATAAAGCTTCGATAAACCAATAAAACAATAGCTAAACAAGCGGCTAATAAAAATGCGAGCGCAATACTCGCGTATTTGTTTTTTGCAAGCTCTAGCTCTGATATAACCCTAGCTTGGCCTGATATTTCAATTTCATTGTTTTTCTTTTCAAGCTCAAGTTGATGGAGTTTTTCTTTTTCTCTTAACGTCTCCAGCTCTATTTCCATTTTGTGAGAATGCAAATGTGCTTTTTCAAGAGCAAGCTTACTTTCGTCTCTTTCGTATTGAATGATTCCGGTCAGGGCTATTTCTTCTTCCGCGTAACGTAGTAATTCATTTATTCGTCCACGCTGTTTTTCTGCTATTCGAATTTCACGATAAGCGTATAGCATATGTAACTTATCATCTATTTCGGTTGATAAAGCGAGTGACCTTTTTAGTAAAGAAATCGCCTCATTTGTATCAATACCAATTAAAATCCCCGCGAGCGCTGTTAGCGACTTTATCTCATAAAGCTTACTGCCCGTTTTTCTGGCGAACGACAACGACTCTTTGTAATACTCTATAGCCTTGTTTTTATTCCCTTGGGCACGATAAATATTAGCAATAATACGCGCCGTTATAGAAATGTAGGATGTAAGATTTTTGGTTTGATAAGTTACGTAAGCTTTCTGAGCAAATTTCATCGCTGATTCTAAGTCGCCAGACTCATAGTTAATAACAGCCATTTCTCTTAAGGCCGACGCGAGCGTTTTTTCCTCGACCACACCTTTTGGTAAATCAATGGTTATTTGATAGAAAATCTCGGCCTGATCAAACTGCTTTAATCGTGTGTATAGCAGCCCCATTTGATTGGATGTTTTAGCAATCCCAAGCACGTTATTTACTTTTTTATAATATAAATATGCCTCATTTATATGCTTAAGTGATTTTTCATAAAGGTTGATATGTCGATAAATAATACCAGCACCTAATAATGCTTTAGCCAAGCCAACAGGATCGTCAATTTCTTTATGTATTTCTAATGCACGAGTGCTGTAATCAAGGGCTAAAACTAAGTTGTCTAAATAGCGCTGCGCTTCTGCTAGTGTATTTAATGTACGCGCCATCAACTTTAAATCATCTAAATTAGTATATATCTCTAAAGCTTTGGTATAAAAATGAGCCGTTTGCTCTCTATTTTCAAGGCGCTTATACGACTGAGCTAATTTTTTATACGTTTCACCTAACTGTTTTTGTATTTGTACGTCTTTATTTACAAGGTATTTTAAAGCAGATGAATATTGCGTGATCGCGTCATTGTATTTTCTTTGTTCATAAAACGAATCCCCCTTTGTTAGGAGTACTTGTGCTATAAAAAACTTATCGCCATACACAAGCGTTGTTGGTAATAAAGTTTCAATGCGGTTAGCAAGTTCGTCATAACGTTTTTCATCTAATAATATTTTTATATAATTAATAGACGCCTTTATTTGGTTGCGTGAATCATTTAATTTACTGTAATAAGCCGAGGATTGTGAAAAGTGATGAAGCGATTCATTAATATTGTTATTTTTTTTATTCGCTTTACCTAATAAGTTATGTAATTTTGCGCTGAGTAACGTGTCATCAGCACTTTGCGCTTGTAACAACAACGCCTTACTTAGTTCGATACTTGTTATAACGTCAGTATCCATAAGTAATTCGGCTCTTTTTAGCAGCCCTGCATTAGATTCATTGATTAAACTGTATGAGGTGGTTTCTTGCGCGTAAGCGCTACTTAAACTAATAAACAAAGCAAAAAGCAAAGCTTTCACTAACAATTTAGAATTATAAATTCGATTTACGAAGAAAGTGTGTACTTGCGAAGTTAAGTCCATCTTTCGCGTGTGATACGAGTAAGTGTAAAATTCCATATTTACCATTTTAGTGATTTGTTATTAATTTAATGCAAAAATTCTGGCGATAAAATATACACATAAAGACTGCAGGTCAAGTTTCGCTGCAATATGGGTAATTGTTAATTTATGATTTTAGCATAATTATGCATAATGCAGCTTAATTCTTTTTTAGCTTAATCGTACGCTGTAACTTACTAAATGAGAAACCTAGCTTCTCAGTTTAAGGGTAACCAATACAACACCGTGGTCGGTAGTTAAATCATCACGCTCGTACTCAGGGTTTATTAAGTGCCTGTCGTAAGTGTTATAACCACTGACTTCAAAAAAGCTGTCATCGTAACTAGCGTCAAACTCACACGACAATAAAATATAATCAAGCACTGAGCTGCTCGCGCCATAATAATGTGTTGGCGGCCTTAACGGTGCTGGCTTTGTTATGTTTATATTTTTTACTTGGCTTTTATCCGCTGAATCAACAATCTCGCTGTTACTGCTATCACAATCACTTTGTACATCGTTTGTTATTGCTTCATCGCTAAAAACCTCATCATTACTTAGCTGCGACTTAACAAACAAATCCCATGAATCATTTAGACAATATTTAGCGAGGTAGGTTTTAGCGTCAAACGCAGGTGCAAAGCGCAGCGTACTCGTCAGTAAATGGCTTAATACGCCATCCGCAAGTTCATTATTAAAGTCCCCCATTAATAGCATGGGTTGTTGCGTAGCTTCGCGGCGAGTAATCATTTGTATCATTAGCAATGTAGCTTCACTGCCACGCTGAATAGTTGAGCCCCACCCACCCGCTACATTCGCTTTTAAAATCTCAATTATGTTTTGCTCGGGCGCTAGCTCTTTGTTGTGTTCATCAACATTAATCATTGGGCGCTTAGATTTAAAATGCACCACATAACAATCAGTATTGCCTATGTGCGGTAAAGTAACGGTCACTCTCAATACCTTACGACTAAAAGTAAACTCACTATTAAGGCCAAGCGTACTTGCAAGCTCACTATCGTGTTCAACCGCTGCTACCTCAACTATGGGATATTTAGAGGCAATCGCTACCACGGGGCGCTTATAAATAAAATCGTCAATCACTTCTGGTGTATCTACCACTGCAAAGTAGTTATAGCCTTGCTCAGCAACTAGCTCTTTTAACGAGTCAATACTAAACACTTCCTGAAAACCAATCACATCAGGCTCGTGCTCTGTTAAGTAATCAACAATCCAACGCTGCTTTTTAGCCCACTGTTGCGCGGTATAAATCTTCTCAAACTCATAGTATGCATTGGGCGGCTCAAGATAGTTAAACAGGTTAAATGTGGCTATTTTTAGTTGGGTGTTAATAATTACAGACTCTTCACGGTTTAAATCTGTATCTAACTGTTTAAGATCTTGATTGCTGATGGGTATCGCCTAAGTAAAGTTGAAAATGTTGCTTGCTTATAAACTATCATTTTATTACATGTTTACGTAATAAATCAGCCAGCTTAATTGTAATTTTATACACTCTTTTATTTTAGTCTTTATTATATCCCTCAATAAATAGCATTAACGTGCTTAACCAGATAAAATTCGCGGCAATTAAATATGAGCGAAGTGAAGTTGTCATGAGTAGAAAGATTGAACTATTAGCCCCAGGCGGTGATGTAAACGCGGTAAAAGCCGCCATTGTAGCCGGTGCTAATGCGGTTTATTGTGGGTTAGATACCTTTAATGCACGTAACCGAGCGTCTAATCTTTCGTTTGATGAGCTTAACGGCGCACTTCGCCTAGCCCATGAATACGGCTGTGAGATATTTTTAACGCTAAATGTAGTTATATTAGAGCACGAAATGGGTGCGCTATTTAAGCTATTAAATCAGCTAGTAAATACCACGCTCGATGGCATTATTGTGCAAGATTTAGGGTTGTTCAATATAGTTAAAAAGCACTTTCCTACGTTGCATATTCACGCATCAACTCAGTTAACCACGCATAACGAATCACAGGTTGAGTTTTTAGCGCGCATTGGCGCTACACGTGTAAATTTATCGCGCGAGCTTAACTTAACTGAAATTAAAATACTGACCGACGTAGCGCATAAATGCGACGTATTAACCGAAGTATTTGTGCACGGCGCATTATGTATTGCGTTTTCAGGGCAATGTTATTCAAGCTCAGTAAGTGTGGGTAACTCGGGTAATCGTGGTCGCTGCTCGCAAGCGTGTCGTGATGAATACGAGCCAACTGCGATGGGTAACAAGCATCCGTTAAACTTAAAAGATAACTCAGCTTATTTCGACCTGCCAGAGCTAGTAGCCGCAGGTGTTGATTCGTTAAAGGTAGAAGGTCGTATTAAAGGCGCTAACTACGTACATACGGTTATTGATAGCTGGCGCAAACAAATAGACACGTTTGTGCAAACCGGTAACCTAATTGAAGACGATTCAAGCTTATACAAAGTATTTAACCGTAACTTTACTAATAAGTTTTTAACCGGCGACATGACCAAAAACATGTTTACCGATAACCCGCGCGACCATAGCTTTGATCACGCAAATGAAAAAAACAACGCAATTTCGGTCGTGCAAATTTACGATGCACAGCAAGAGCTTTCTACTCAAAAAAGTGAAATTGATTCGTTAGTTAAAAAGAAAATTGAATTTTTAGATATTTCAAAGCGCGAGCTTACATTAGAATTTTCAGGGCAATTAAATCAGCCATTCACTGTAAACATAATTATTGAAGATAAAAACGATATTACGCTTTCGAATAAAAACGAAAAAGAGCCTCTACGCTTTGAAGTTCAATCGCAAATGCCTATGCAAACCGCCGATAAATCGGTTGTTGATATTGCTGCTATTGATAAACGCTTTAAAAGCTTTAGTAATGCCAATTTTGAAATTAAAAATATGGATTACTCAAACTTAGGCAACAACTTAAGCATTCCGTTTAAAGAGCTCGCCCGTATTAAAAAGCAAGTCGCGTTTTTATTAAACGAAGGCAAAGACGTACTCGCCCCTGTTGAATTACCAAAACTAGTAAGCCACGAAAAAGCAGATAAAAACAAAACAACACTCTCTATTTTAATATCGGACATAAAAGACGTTCACCTATGTGATTTAACAGATGGCGATGTTTACTTTAAATTACCTGAGAGCTTTAGAACCGATAACGATAAATACATCAACGTATTTTTAGAGCACCCGCAGTTAATTCCGTGGTTCCCGGCGGTATTAATTGGTAAAGATTTTGAAGAAGCGGTACGTTTACTCGAGGTTGTAAAACCTAAGCTTATTATTAGTAACAACACAGGCGTTGCATTTAAAGCCGTGCAAATGGGTCTTGACTGGATTGCCGGTCCATTATTAAACACTACAAACTCTTATGCGTTATTAACGCTACAAGAAGATTTAAACGCAAAAGGCGCGTTTATTTCAAACGAAATAAACAAGCAGCAAATGCGCAGTATTAAACGCCCTAACAACTTTAAAATGATGTACAGCATTTATCATCCAATACTAATGATGACCAGCCGCCAGTGTTTTTTCCAGCAAACCGTTGGCTGTAAAAAACCACGTATTGATGCCAGCTGTATGCTGAGCTGTAAAAAGGAAACAACCGTTACCAATGTTAAAGGCATTAGCTTTGCCATTGATAAACAAAAAGGCGGCTACCCGAGCATTTATAATCATGAACAATTTTTAAATATGGATATTGTGACCGATTATGCCGACAAGTTTGACGAGTTCATGATTGATTTAACCGACATTGGCTCAGGCGATAAAGAAAAACTCGATAAAGCCGTGTTACTTGCGCATTTTCAAGATTTAATTAGCGGGCAAACACAAGCAGCTGATCAGTTAAATCACATGGTAAAAGTAAAAACACGTCAGCAATATGTTGAAGGTTTAAATAGCTAAGGTAAGTAATAAAATGACACTGCCATTATTATATTCATTACAACACTGCCCATACGCAATGCGTGCACGAATGGGGATTTTAATGGCAGAGCAACACGTGCTACTACGCGCTATTAAAACTAAAAACAAACCACCGCATCTTTTGCAAATATCGCCAAAAGGCACGGTGCCTGTTTTATTACTGCCGAATAATCAAGTTATAGATGAAAGCCTAGATATTATGCTGTGGGCTTTAAAGCAAAACGATCCGCATAATTTACTTCATACTCAAGACCCATTAGCACTTGAGCGCATGCTTGAATTAATTAAGCTAAACGACACGAAATTTAAACCAGTGCTTGAAAAGTATAAGTTTTATGCTCGCACAAAAGACATGGCACAAATTTATTACCAAAAAGCCTGCGAAGAATTTATTAAGCAATTTGAAGAAAAACTAACCACGCATAAATACTTAATGGGCGATGAAAAAAGTCTAGCCGATTATGCCCTGCTACCATTTATTAGACAGTTTGCCCGTGTAGATAAACATTGGTACTTACAAAGTGAATACACGCATGTACGCGCATGGTTAAACGAGTTTTTACACGCCCCCATGTTCACCAAAGTTATGACCAAATTTGATTTGTATATGGACTGCGGCGAAGAGTTTTTATACGGCGTTAAAAAATCTTAACTTAGCCTTTGTTTTATAGAAATTTTATTGTCATAGCCAACTACAAAGCTAAGTATTGAATTATTCTCATCATCGGATTTAAGCCCTTTATTTACGCTATACTGCCCTCCCCATTACTAACAAACGCTATGCATTATGAACTACTCAAACTTCGGCACTAAATTCACACAACCCAACGGCATTACTCAGTTAATGGAAGATTTAGGTGGTGCTAAAAACAGCAACAATCCTAATATTGTTATGCTCGGTGGCGGTAACCCCGCATTAGTACCACAAGTAAATGAGGTTTTTTTAAGTGAATTACAAAAACTCGTTGCCAGTAACAAGGTATCGCAGGTATTTGGCCTTTACGACGGCCCGACTGGTAACGACGAGTTTAGAGCTGCATTAGCTGGCCAGCTAAGTAAAGAGTTCGCATGGGATATTAGCGCCGATAACGTAGCACTTGGTAATGGCAGCCAAGCTAACTTTTTTGTATTGTTTAATATGTTGGCAGGTGAAATGCCGGATGGCAGCCATAAAAAGATTTTATTTCCCCTTGCGCCAGAGTACATAGGTTATGCCGACCAAGGTTTATCTGATGATATGTTTGTTGCCATAAAGCCTGATATCGAAATTTTAAATACAGGCAGCACATCAAAACAGTTTAAATACGTCATTGATTTTAAAGCAGTTGAAAAAACACTAGCAAACGACAACAGCATAAGCGCGCTGTGCGTATCACGCCCTACTAACCCAACAGGTAATGTAATTACTGACGATGAAGTAAAGCACCTTGATTTGCTCGCTAAGCAATATGGTATTCCACTCATTATTGATAACGCATATGGCGATCCGTTTCCAGGTTGTATTTACACCGATGCAAACCTAACGTGGAACTCAAATATTATTTTATGTATGTCACTTTCAAAACTGGGCCTACCGGGTTTACGCAGCGGTATTGTGGTTGCTAATAATGAGATTATTAAAGCAATTGGCCGCGTAAACGGCAGCATGGTTTTATCGCCAAATAGTATTGGCCCAAGCTTAGTGACACGCTTAATTAACGACAACGAACTACTGCCACTGTGCCGTAATGTTGTACTGCCTTTTTATCGTAATAAAGCACACATAGCGATTGAATTGTTTGATGAAGTATTTGCCGAGCTGCCTGTTTATTTGCACAAAGTTGAAGGCGCATTTTTTATGTGGCTGTGGTTTAAAGATGCAAAAATGACAAGCGAGGCATTGTATCAAAAGCTTAAAGAGCAAGACGTGTATGTGATCCCAGGTCACAACTTTTTTATCGGCATTGACGACAGCTGGGCGCACAAGCACGAGTGTATTCGTATTAACTATGCTACCGATGCAGATACCCTAAAAAAAGGCTTAGAAGCGATTAAATCGCTAATAAAGTAAATACACTGATGCTGATATTAACATCGGCATCACCTATTTAACTCGATTGGCTTATATATTCGTTTAAAATTTACTGCATTTAATACTCTGCTTGTTTGTGCAGCAAGCGTTATTTTAACTTTGAACCTTAGCTTGTAACACTTACTCATACCCACTTTTAGCTTAAACTTTATCCAAACGCACTGTATCCCCTTTAAATTTATATATAAATTGGTATCCTACGCGACCTTTTTTAACATATGCTTGTTAAAAGAGAACCTGCCAAGGGGCGATTGTCGCTGCAAGGCACTTAATTTAAGTGGCAGCAATGACACAATCGGCATCGCGTATAAATATCGGTTTTAAACGTTAGATGTAACTTTAAATAGCAACATGCAATAGCACTATTAAGGCCAATTATGCGATTAGGACCAGGACTGCTCGTCACCGCTGCCTTCATTGGACCAGGGACCATTACTACCGCCAGCGTGGCAGGTGCAAACTTTGGTTTTGCACTTATATGGACATTACTGTTTTCAGTAGTTGCCACTATATTATTACAATCTATGGCGGCGCGCCTTGGCGTTGCTACCGGGCAAGATTTAGCTCAAGCGCTCAGAGCACATATTCAAACGCCCTTATTCAAATCTTTAGCTATATTTTTAGTCATTAGCGCGATTGGTGTGGGCAGTGCAGCTTATGAAGCGGGTAACTTAAGTGGCGCTAGCATGGGATTAATTGAAATATTCCCTCAAGTTAGCTCCCAACTATGGACACCACTTATTGCTTTTTTTAGTGCAGCTTTACTGTATAGCGGCAAACATAAAGTGGTTGAAAACGCGCTAATTTTACTCGTTATTTTAATGAGCTTAGTGTTTATCTCAACACTTGTAATGGCAGCGCCTTCACTGGGTGATGTATTTGCTGGTTTTATTCCTAGTATGCCTGAAGGCTCTATTACAACCATACTCGCTTTAGTTGGCACTACCATTGTGCCGTATAACCTATTTTTACACTCCGGCGTACTCGCTGCTAGACACGACAGTAACAGCGACATGCAAAAAGTGATTAAACAAACAAATGTTGATACAGGCCTATCAATCACTTTAGGCGGTGTGATCACGCTCGCTATTTTATCTACTGCATCGGTTGCATTTTATGGCACAGATGCGGGGCAAATTAGTGCGGCTAACATGGCCGTACAGCTAGAGCCATTACTTGGTGATGCCGCTCATTACTTTTTTGCTATTGGCTTGTTTGCAGCAGGTTTAACTAGTGCTATTACAGCGCCACTTGCGGGTGCTTATGCTGTGTGTGGCATGTTAGGTTGGTCAAACGATATGAGTAACGCACGCTTTAAAGGCGTTGCTATTGTTATTTTATTGTTTGGTGCTGCGGTTGCCTCACTCGGTTTAGACCCTGTCGCGGTGATTATATTCGCGCAAGCGGCTAACGGGTTATTACTTCCTATTGTTAGCACCTACCTTGTATGGCTGGTTAATCAAAAAGGGGTTATGGGAAACTACACTAACTCTTTGGTGTTAAACCTGGTAACCCTACCCGTTTTAATCCTAATTTTTGGGCTAAGTAGCTACAAACTAATTAGTTTAATTTCTAGTTAAATTCTAAAAAATCATATTTAAAAGCCACTGTTTATAATAAACAGCGGCCTTTATTTATTAATCACTAAATAACGTATAAGCCGTACTTATATTCACACATCTAATACGCTTTTTGGTTGTTAGTTACCTTTATTAATTGTGAAAACGCATAACCACCTATCGCGCCGGCAAGCAGTTGAGCATAAAAACCCCAGCCTCTTGCGCCCGCTATAATATGAATATTCATAATTGATTCAATGGCAATTAACACAATACCAAACGCCACAATGCCAGCAATAACAAATAACTGAGTACTGTATTTTTGAGCCTTTTTATTAAGCTTTACGGTAACAAAAAAAGCGATGGCAAGTGCTACGGCAATAATAGCGCCGTAGGTAGGTAATAGGCCTAACCAATCATCACGCATTAAACTAGACAGCCACTCCAATTGTAAACTAATCTAGCGCCACTAAATTTACTTTTTTGAGCTAAGAGTTCACCTCTTTTTATATCTTTACTCGCGCGTTACACATTTAATAAGCAATTATCACTGTTAAACCTAAATTACACGCATGAAAATGACTGCATAATGCAGTTGTGATTTATTACTGAGTAGTTTAAGTTTTATGCCAGTAGCTTTTCGCAGTTACTGATATTCGCTCGCCGCTTTCGGTTTAAGTTTTCACAATAACCTTCTTGTGAGGCTGGCCTGCCGACTGCACCATGAAATACACGCGTAAATTGTGTGGTGAGCTTTAACCAGTTTTCTGGGGAGATATTAACTCTTTCTAGTAAGGGTAAGTGTGTACTTTCAATATAACCACGTTTGTCTTCTCGTATACAGCGCCCTGTTAGCTCAACAAGTTCAAGGTACGATTTAAGCTCAAACGGCAGCCCTTTTGGCATAATTTGACGAGGCATCCCTGCAAAGCGCAGTAGTTGTTTTGGTTGCTTGCCATCCTTTGCATACGTTAAACGCTGTTTGATGCTGGTATGGTCTGACTCTTCTGGGGTGTTAGCCATTTTAGCTCTAATGGGGTTTAAATCGACATACGCCATACAGGCCGCAAGGGCTGCTTCATCTAATAATGCTTGAGACGTAAATCGTCCTTCCCAAAAACGGCCAGTGCAGTTATCTTCTTTATTTGCTCTGCGCGCAATGTTTTCATTTAACAACCGCATAAACCAGCTAATACTTGATAGGCGCTCTCGATATTCCTTTACTGTTTGATTAAAAAAGATAAGTTCAACTTTACTTAGCTTTTCACCTTGTACATATTTTTGCGTTAGCAATGTGCCTTTACACAGTTTATGCCAACGAATAACAATCGCTTTATCATTTAACCTATTCGCTTTTTTATCATCAACGTACAACACTAAGTGGGTATGGTTACTCATTACGGCATAAGCACATACATCAATACAAAATACCTTGGCTAACTCAAGCAGCCTATCTTCAACCCAACCTCTGCGATGCTCAAAAGATTGGCCTGTAAAACGGTCTTCACCGCACAGGAAAGCACGCCGAACACATCGTGATATGCAGTGGTAGTATTTTGTATCAACCAAACTTACTTGACGCTTTCTTGCGATTGCCATAAGACACCCAGCTCACTTTTTACACTAAACAAAGGCTAGCCTCTAACTTCAAAAAGTGCAAAATTTAGGTTGGGTGTCACTGTTAATTTTTGCAAGGTACGATTTAAGCTCAAACGGCAGCCCTTTTGGCATAATTTGACGTGGCATGCCTGCAAAGCGCAGTAGTTGTTTTGGTTGCTTGCCATCCTTTGCATACGTTAAACGCTGTTTGATGCTGGTATGGTCTGACTCTTCTGGGGTGTTAGCCATTTTGGCTCTAATGGGGTTTAAATCGACATACGCCATACAGGCCGCAAGGGCTGCTTCATCTAATAATGCTTGAGACGTAAATCGTCCCTCCCAAAAACGGCCAGTGCAGTTATCTTCTTTATTTGCTCTGCGAGCAATGTTTTCATTTAACAACCGCATAAACCAGCTAATACTTGATAGGCGCTCGCGGTATTGTTTTACTGTTTGATTAAAAAAGATAAGTTCAGCTTTACTTAGCTTTTCACCCTGTATGTATTTTTGCGTAAGTACAGTGCCTTTACACAGCTTGTGCCAGCGAATAACAATCGCTTTATCATTTAGCCTATTCGCTTTTTTATCATCAACATACAGCACTAAATGGGTGTGATTACTCATAACAGCATAAGCACATACATCAATACAAAACACTTTGGCTAACTCAAGCAGTTTATCTTCAACCCAGCCTCTACGATGCTCGTAGGATTGACCTGTAAAGTGGTCTTCCCCACATAAAAATGCACGGCGTACGCAACGTGATATGCAATGGTAGTACTTTGTATCAACCAAACTTACTTGGTGCTTTCTTGCAATTGCCATAAGACACCCTGCTTATTTTTCACACTGATAAAAGCCTAGTACTTAGTTCACTAAACTGCAAAAAATAGGATGGGTGTCACTGTTATCGCTGTTTTATCGCTCCGCTATTAAAATTTGCGGTGGAAAGTGAGCTTTAGCGCTTGCTGTCCACCTCAGGGCATGTTGTTAGGTGTTAACCCGAGATATACTCATCAGCAGCATTCTTAATAATTTTAGATCTTACATCTTTAATATATGCGATCTTCATTAAGTCTTCTCTAGTGGCATGAATGACATCTCCAACAAGAGGAAACTCAGGCTCAACCCGGTCAGATATTTTTTTGGTTATTGAAATGCTTCGAACCGAATCATCAAGTAATGATCCTACTATCGATTTTTCAGGTATTTTACTCCCGCATTCAGGACAAAATTTTGCATTTGCAGATATTTCAGCAGAGCATTCTTGACACTTTTCTGAAGTTGATTTTAACTGTTCAAGATATGGTAAGAACATCGGATCATTAGCATTAAATTCTCTATAGTCTTGTAAACTTATCATATCAATCACTTCACTAAACTTATTCGATACAAAAGCTTTTTCTGTAAATAACAGTGCAAGGTGAATCATATATCTCTGTGCTGTTTTTTTAGAGGATATCTTCACAGTTCCCTGTTTTGATAAAATACCAGAATAGCAGAGAAGGTCTAAAGACAACTTTAGATTAGGGGACATATCTCGTTGAATAGTAAAAAAAGCAGATTGAAAATTTACTTTTTTATCACGGTTATTTCTTATCTTTATTTCAGGGATTATATAACCACGTAATACGTCCATTCCCAATTTTACGTGATGAGAATATTTAGGGAGTCGTTTAGTTAAACCCATGTGATAGGGTAGAAGCTCTTGATCAACGAAATCCTGTGTAGCCAACATTAATGCTCTTTCTGAATAACCTCTATCCCATAAACGATTAAACAAATGTAAAAATGCTCTTGGGTTCCCTGAGGATAAGTGTATGCATTGATCTAACACCTCTCCTTTTGCAAAAATTTGTTTTCTAAGACTCCCTGTTTCAGGAGTCCTTTTTGTAATAATTTCGCGGTATAGCTTTCTCGAGTAACTCCGGGCAGGTCCTCCTGTTTCAATTGTACCAAGAGGTATTAAAATGGCATCATGTCCAATTTCAAAATTCTTTCCATACGAAGTAATTGAAGGGTAGACAGCGGCTTTAACCGCAATTTTACCTCCATGTATTAACTTGAATATTTCAAAAAATATTTCTTGTTGCTCTGGAATAAAAGTATGAGCAGCTTCATCAAAGAGAAAAATGACCTTATTTAATGAATACTCTTCAATAATTTCTTTGATAATTCCTGATACATACGAAATATCATTAACCTTATCTAAAAAGTCATCACCTATTTCTTCAATGATATTTTCTTTATTTTCATTTTTAGATAGTTTTTGTAATAAATGAATTTTTTCTTGCAGCGTTCTTTTCATTGAATATATGGTTTGAACACCGAATATTCTTTTAAATGGGTCTGATGAGTCATTTTCATTAATTACACCATTGGTAATTAGTTTTTCATATAACGATTGTAATATTTTGGCTCCAACCCATACTTGAAAAGCACTTTTATTATCTGCTTTTACACCTTCAAGAAGAGTACTTGTTTTAAAGTTTACATAAACGGCAAGGCTCCTTTCATCTTTAAACTCTCGATCCAGTTCTGCCTCCGTCTCTTTTAAAAGCATTGATTTACCAACACCTCGAGCACCTTGTAAAAGGTGTGAACCGCTATACTTAAGCTTCCCTATAATTTC
This sequence comes from Pseudoalteromonas sp. Z9A4, assembly GCF_011378845.1. NCBI lineage: Bacteria > Pseudomonadati > Pseudomonadota > Gammaproteobacteria > Alteromonadales > Pseudoalteromonadaceae > Pseudoalteromonas > Pseudoalteromonas sp. Z9A4. Next base: position 48,489 of record NZ_WTLA01000005.1, on the reverse strand, counting down.
TTTTTCTAACTTACCAAGCACAGCTAAGCTAGTTATTTGGGAATCATCTAGATCTTCAGTTCTTGCTGCATGAAGTAAATCAAAGTCTTTAGCTGCCATTATAAATCAAACTCCTTTTTTGCCGTTGGGACACAAGTAAATATTTCACTTGTAATATCATATCTAATTATAAATGCTTTAACTAACTGTTTAAGAATCACTTCTATCAAATCTATGAAAGTCAGCCATTCTTGCTCAATAAACTTAAACCTACCGGGCATTGAACTTTCAAACGTTGTTATTTTCCCATGTACGACATCGCTTAGGTCTCCATATATTTTTTGAAGCTCTTTACAAGGAAGTAACTCACCTGTTATGGCTTGAGAATTTTCACTGTTTAAGTATGATAAATAACCTTTAGAGTTAATGTGGTTCAACATCTCAGAGAAGCTAAGATCCTGATCATGGCTATTCCATGAATGAGCCATATGTGGCATATCCCATAAATAAAGTGCGGCAACTCCTAATTCGAGTATTCTCCGTAGTACTATGTTGGCAGGTTTATCCATGGAACTTGAAGCTAAGTATAATGCAGATACACCATCAGAAAAAATTTCATCGTAAATTTTACAACATATTTCATGATGTTTAGATGAACTATTTTTCCTTAAAATATCACCTGTCGCAGCTACACATTTAAGGTAAATAAATGTATTTTCGAGCCGTACGTCTTCAACGTTTTTCCATTCATTAAAGTTATGATCGAATTTATCATGTAATTCGATCATTACATCTTTTGGTGCTTTGTTCATATTTAAGACTCCGGACTCGATTTAGAAGAAACACCTAAAAACTTTGTATCCGACATTTGTCGCTTTACAAACCGACAAATGTCCAAATATTACAAAGGTTCTAATTTAACCAGCTAATAAGGACTTGTAAACAACTAGTTAGCCGATATTTAAGTTTCCTTGATGTAGAAATACCCCAAAATGGTAGAGATCAGTAATATCGGACAAAAAAGTAATGAGCCATAAAATAGGTGTAAGCGATATTATTAATAAGATAACTTAAATTTTTCTCTAAGCTTTTGCCTTTAACCTAAAACAAAAAAGCCGCTGTTCATTGCAAACAGCGGCTTTCGTCTTAAGATTTACAAGCTTAAAGCTTGCTTAACTTAAACTTGATTTTTATTGTTTACCAATTACTTCAAGTCCACCCATGTATGGGCGTAAAACCTCTGGCACAACAACTGTACCATCGGCTTGTTGGTAGTTTTCTAGTATCGCTACTAGTGTACGGCCAACGGCTAAGCCTGAACCATTTAGTGTATGTAGTAACTCTGGCTTTTTAACACCTTCACGACGAAAACGTGCTTGCATTCTACGCGCCTGAAAGTCAGCCATGTTTGAACATGATGAAATTTCGCGGTATGTATCTTGCGCAGGTAACCATACTTCTAAATCGTATGTTTTAGCTGAGCCAAAGCCCATGTCGCCCATACATAAAATTACTTTACGGTATGGTAGGTCAAGTGCTTGTAGTATTTGCTCTGCGTGCCCTGTTAACTCTTCAAGCGTTGCCATTGAGTCTTCTGGTTTTACAAGCTGTACAAGTTCAACTTTATCAAACTGGTGTTGACGAATTAAGCCACGTGTATCGCGACCATAGCTGCCTGCTTCACTTCTGAAACACGGAGTGTGAGCAACTAAGCGAATTGGTAAAGCGCTTTCATCGTAAATTTCGTCGCGGGCGCTGTTTGTAAGCGGTACTTCAGCTGTAGGAATTAAGCTAAAGCCGGCTTGTTGTTCGCCGTCGTCATTTACAAGGCCTAATGTGTGGAATAAATCGCCCGCAAATTTAGGTAGTTGGCTTGTGCCATAAAGGCTTGCGCTATTTACTAGGTACGGTACATACATTTCTGTGTAGCCGTTTTTATCAGCGTGTGTATCTAGCATAAATTGCGTTAGTGCACGGTGCATACGCGCAACTTGGCCACGCATTACAGTAAAGCGTGCGCCACTAATTTTAACGCCCATTTCAAAATCTAAACCGTTTAGGTCTTGACCTACATCTACGTGGTCTTTAACTTCAAAATCGAATTTTTTAGGTATGCCCCACGTTAAAATTTCAACGTTGTCGTCTTCGTCTTTGCCCGCTGGTACTGACTCGTCTGGCAAGTTTGGAATTGCTAAAGCAATGTCGTTAATTGCGGCTAATACTGCATCTTGCTCAGTTTTAGCGGCGTCTAGCTCACTGCCTAAGTTAGCCACTGCATCAAGTAGTGGCTGAGCGTCTTCGCCTTTTGCTTTGGCTTGACCAATTGCTTTTGCGCTTGCATTACGTTGACTTTGAAGTTCTTGCGTTTTTACTTGTAATGTTTTGCGTTTTTCTTCAAGTGCCGTTACCGTCGCAACATCGAGTTCGTAACCGCGCGCCGCTAAACGTGCTGCAGTTTGTTCGATGTCTTGACGTAAAAATTTAGAATCTAACATGTTAGTTTTTTAACCTTTTTGCATTACTAGCTGAAGGCCCAGCCAAGCCATAAAAATACACACCATCACGTTTAAGATGATATTGAGGGCCATTTTAATAAAGTGACCTTGTTGTAATAACAACAACGAGTCCATTGAGAATGTTGAAAAGGTGGTTAATGCACCTAAAAAGCCAATACCGATAAGGGTTTTGGCGGGGCTTGCGGTGATAATTTCTTTATCTATCAAACCGTACAAAATGCCCATTAACAATGAACCCAGAATATTAACCGTCAACGTGCCAAAAGGGAATCCCCTACCGAGGAGTTTTAGCATGCTTTCGCTAATAAAAAACCGTAAACACGCACCTGACGCTCCGCCAAGGGCGATCATCATATAAAGTTTAATCATTTTCGTACCGTTTAAGTGGGCTTTGCGCATCGCGCTCTTTTAGGTAGTCGAGTTTTTGTTTAATTTTTTGCTCAAGTCCGCGTTCGCTCGGTAAGTAATATTCTTTGCCGTCCATTTCTGGTGGTAAATATTTTTCACCTGCGGCAAATGCGCCTTCTTCGTTATGCGCATAGCGGTACTCAGCGCCGTAACCTAAGTCTTTCATTAAGTTGGTTGGGGCATTACGTAAATGCTCTGGCACAGGGTAACTAGGCTCATTTTGAGCATCTGCTTTGGCTTGATTAAATGCCATATACACCGCATTACTTTTAGGTGCACTGGCTAAATACAATGTGGCTTGTGCAATTGCACGCTCACCTTCGCTTGGACCTACTCGCTGAAATATATCCCATGCGTTTAGGGCGACTTCCATTGCGCGCGGATCGGCGTTGCCAATGTCTTCGGTGGCAATAGCAAGTAAACGCCTTGCAACATATAAAGGGTCGCCACCACCAGCTAAAATACGGCAATACCAATAAAGCGCACCATCGGGGGAACTGCCACGTACTGATTTATGAAAAGCTGATATTAAATCGTAAAACTCATCGCCGCCTTTATCGTATTTAGCTAAATGAGTAGGTAACACTTGGCTAAGTACGTGCTCGTCTACGTTGTATTGACCGTTTTGCTCGGTTGTTAAATCAACCGCTTGTTCAAGTAAATTTAGTACTTTTCGGGCATCGCCACCACTTGCTTGGCACAATGCCTTTTTAGCGTTGCCGGCAATAGTGATATGCTTTTGGCTTAATTGTTCGTCTTGCTTAAGTGCGCGCTCTATTACGGTATATAAGTCGGTATCGGCAAGCGATTTTAAAACATACACACGTGCACGCGACAATATAGCGTTGTTAAGGGCAAACGAGGGGTTTTCGGTGGTAGCACCTACAAATATAAAGGTGCCGTCTTCAATGTGCGGTAAAAACGCATCTTGCTGAGATTTATTAAAGCGGTGAACTTCGTCAACAAACATAAGGGTGCGTTGGCCACGGCTTTCTAGGTTGTCTCGCGCTTGCGTTACGCTGTCACGTATATCTTTTACGCCTGCGGTTACCGCCGACATTTGAATAAGTGAGGCATCAGCATGGTTGGCAATTATTTGCGCAAGCGTTGTTTTACCAACACCCGGCGGGCCCCACAAAATTAAACTATGGCAGCGCCCCGCTACAATGGCTTGATGCAATGGTTTGTCAGCACTTAATAAATGCTGTTGACCAATGTACTCGTCAAGCGTTGTAGGGCGCATACGCGCGGCAAGTGGGCGTACATCGGGCCCAAAATTAAATCCTAAATTACTCACCGTTACTCTGATCGTCTATTTCAACACCTTCAGGAGGCGTAAATTCAAAAGTGCTCTTATCAAGCTGTGTATTAACTTGTACATCGTTAAACGTAAATGACGATAGCTGCCCTGAGTTGTCGGTAACTACTAATTTAGCAAGGCCTTGTTCGTTATCTGCAAACGCTATATCAAGTTGTTCTACTTGGCTTTCTACGCCTTTATTTGGCGTTACGCTAAAGCCTGTACTTGTTGCAAGTACGCTGTATTTTTCCCACTGTGCTGGGTCTTTAGATGTAAGTAGTACAAACGGTGTTGAGTCGATTAGGCTGCTGGTATTCATAATCGTTACTTGCTCAGCAAAGCTGTCGAAGTAATATGTTTTATCACCGTTTGATACAAATAACGTATCGTCTGGATTAGTTTGCTGCCAGCGAATCATCATAGGCTGTTGAAGGGCTATTGTACCCTCGCCTTGCATTACTGCTTGGCCTTCTTTGTCTGTTACTTTTTGCGCGAATTGCGCTTTAAAGCTTTTTAATGTCGCTAATTGGTCTTGTAATGCTTGGCTGTCATCTGCAAAGCTTGGTGCAGCTAGTACGCTGCCTAACACTAATAATAAGGCATTAACTTTTTTCATGAATTTGCTCCATTAGGTACTAATACATCGCGAGCACCGTTATGGCCTGGTGAACTCACGATACCCGATGTTTCCATTTGTTCTACTAGGCGTGCTGCGCGGTTATAGCCAACACGTAATTTACGTTGTACTGATGAAACCGATACTTTGCCGGTTTCTATTACAAACGACACAGCTTCGTCGTATAGCGGATCGTTTTCTTCGTCTGCGTTTTCGCTTGCTTCACCTGGTAATAAAATATCCTCGCTTGCATCGCCATTGAGTATTTCATCAACGTAATTTGGTTTTGCACGCGCTTTCCAATCGTTTACTACGGCATGTACTTCATGGTCGTCTACAAACGCGCCATGCACACGCTCTGGTACGCTAGTACCTGGTGGTAAATAAAGCATGTCGCCCATACCCAGCAGGTTTTCGGCGCCTTGTTGATCAAGTATGGTGCGCGAATCTATTTTACTTGATACCTGAAACGCCATACGTGTTGGTATATTTGCTTTAATTAAACCTGTAATTACATCAACCGATGGGCGCTGAGTTGCCAGTATTAAGTGAATACCAGCCGCACGTGCTTTTTGGGCAATACGTGCAATAAGTTCTTCTACTTTTTTACCTACAATCATCATCATGTCGGCAAATTCGTCAATTACTACAACAATACTTGGTAATTTACCTAGCTCGTCTGGGCCTTCTTTCATGCCATCTGTGTCTTTAAATAATGGGTCAAGAATTGGGTAACCCGCTTCTTTGGCTTCAAGCACTTTTTGGTTGTAACCTTTTAAGTTACGTACACCTAATGCTGACATTAATTTATAACGGCGTTCCATTTCGCCTACACACCAACGCAGTGCGTTGGCCGCTTCTTTCATGTCGGTAACTACTTCACACAATAAATGCGGAATGCCTTCGTATACTGAAAGCTCAAGCATTTTAGGGTCAATCATAATCATACGTACATCGTCAGGACCTGATTTGTACAGCAAGCTTACTATCATGACATTAACGCCCACTGATTTACCTGAACCGGTTGTACCTGCTACTAATAAGTGTGGCATTTTACCAAGGTCAGCACATACAGGCTGACCGGCAATATCTTTACCTAACACCATGGTAAGTGGCGAAGGGTTTTGCTCAAATTTAGGCGCGTTTATTACTTCTGATAAACGTACTATTTCGCGGTGTTTATTAGGAAGCTCAATACCTACATACGTTTTACCTGGTATAACTTCTACAACACGTACACTAATTGCCGAAAGCGAACGGGCTAAGTCTTTAGCTAAGCCTGTAATTTTAGATACTTTAATGCCGGGTGCTAAATCTAGCTCAAAACGTGTAACAACTGGCCCTGGGTATACAGCAACAACTTTAGCTTGAACGTTAAAGTCGAGTAGTTTTGTCTCTACTAAGCGCGATACTGTATCGAGCTCTTCTTGCGAAATTGGGTTTTTAGCTTTATCCGGTCTGTCGAGTAAATCGAGCGACGGTAATGGCCCCGGTGGTGGTTCTTGCGTTAATAATTGCTCAAACTTTTCTTTAGCCGTTGGCGGTGGTTGATATTGCGCTTTTGATTTAGGCATTGGTCTTGCTGGCGATACCACTGTTGTAACTGGTTTTTCTGGCTCTACAACTGGGCTTTGGTCAAGCGCGTTTAGCGCAGCGGCCGTGTCCATTGGTTCGTCGTCTATGGCGCTAAAGCCAATTTCTTGATCGAGTATGTCGTCAAGCTCGTCAAACGGCATAAACTCGTCACTAATTTGAGGCTCATTAAACGGTGTTTGCGGTTTATTAATTGCTTTTTGTTTCTCTGCTTTTTTAGCTGATGTAGGCAGCTCTATTTGCTCATGGATATCGTCTTCAAAGTGCGCATCAGCTTCATCGTTATTATTTGCTTTGCCCGCAGCGTGTTCTCGGTGCATCCAACCTTTTGCGTACGATACAATAAAGCGGTAAAACCTAACCATTAAATCGCCAAGGTAATCTACAAAATCAACCCACGATACACCCGTTAATAAGGTAAGCCCAGCAAAAAAGAAACACAGCAATAATATAGATGTACCGGTAAAGTTAAACGCAGGCATCATGGCTGATGCAATAACATCGCCCACTACCCCACCAGAGGAAAAGTTATAAATATCGTCAAAATTGATACTACTAATAGCGGTAGCTGAGGTAATAAATAAAGCAAAACCAATAACACGCAGCGCTAAGGTGGTGTAATCAAGCTGTAAAATGCGGTGAGGTTGTTTAAATAGCAAGTAGCCAAATAGCTGAATGGCCGCCGGCACTAAGTAAGCCAACCAACCAAAGGTGAGTAATAAAATGTCGGCTATCCATGCACCGGCTGCTCCTGTGATGTTGCTTACTTCGCTAAAACTAGTTTGCGACCATGCAGCATCTGCTGGATCAAAGCTGATCAAGGCACATAAAATAAATATTGCCGTAAAGGTGCTGATAATCAGCCCTGTTTCTAATAGTCTTTGCACACCGTTTAGGCGCATAGTTCCCTATTCCTCTTTATTATTCTATTTTTATTCACACTTACTTAGCAGTGAAATACCTTAGCAGGAAATGCAATTTGTTGCACTTTATCTTAACCTTGATGGCCTGATTATGAACAAGTTTTTATAATTTGAGCTTATATAAGTAAATGACGCAGCTAATATAAATAACCTTAAGTAATATAAGGACGAATAATTACACCTTCTTCACCTTTTACTTCTTCCATTACTACATAAGTTCGGCTTTCACTAACGTTAGGCAATTTTAATAATATGTCACCTAATACACCACGGTATTCTGACATATCATTTACGCGCGTTTTAAGTAAAAAATCAAAATTACCCGATACTAAATGACATTCGATAATTTCTTCGTGCTTTTTAACGGCCGCACTAAACTCATCAAATACGTCGGGAGATGTTTTAGTAATTGTTACTTCTACATACACCGATAAACCTTGCCCAAGCTTAGCTGGATCGACCACTGCTTTATAGCCAAGTATGTAGCCTTCTCGTTCTAGCTTTTTCACTCGCTCCAGACAGGGCGTGGCGCTTAGGCCAACTCGTCTGGCCAGTTCAACATTTGACAAGCGTCCATCGTGCTGTAATTCCATTAAAATTTTACGGTCAATTCTATCTAATAACTGATGCATAGTACCAACTAGTTTTTTGTGCTGTTTATTTTTGTTATATAGATGATAACACTAGATTTGACTTTAAAAAAGGTGAGACACACGGGCTTATGATGAATATAATAGTGAAAAATGTTAATCCGTTCTTAATAAGGCAAATGATATGATTATTGGTGTTCCTAAAGAAATTAAAAACCATGAATACCGTGTAGGTATGGTTCCTGCGAGTGTTCGTGAATTAGTAAACCACGGTCATCAAGTGATTGTAGAAACTGATGCAGGCATGGGTATTGGTTTTACTAACGAAGATTACACGCTAGCGGGTGCTGAAATTTTAGCAACTGCTGCTGACGTTTTCGCTAAAGCAGACATGATTGTAAAAGTAAAAGAGCCACAAGCTGTTGAACGTGCAATGCTACGTGAAGACCAAATTCTTTTCACTTACTTACACCTTGCACCTGATCTTCCACAAACTGAAGACCTTGTAAAAAGCAAAGCTATTTGTATTGCATACGAAACTGTAACTGACTCTCGCGGTGGTTTACCGCTTCTTGCTCCTATGAGCGAAGTTGCTGGTCGTATGTCTATTCAAGCTGGTGCACAAGCGCTAGAAAAATCTAACCACGGTCGTGGCATGCTACTAGGTGGCGTACCAGGCGTTGAAGCAGCTAAAGTTGTTATCATTGGCGGCGGCATGGTTGGTCGTAGTGCAGCGCAAATGGCTGTTGGCCTTGGTGCTGAAGTTGTCGTTCTTGACCGTAACATCGACGTTTTACGTGCACTAGATGCGCAATTTGGTAATAAAGTAAAAGCTATTTATTCAACTGCTGATGCACTAGAAAAACATGTACTAGAAGCTGACTTAGTAATTGGTGGCGTACTAATTCCAGGTGCTGCTGCACCTAAACTAGTAACTGCTGAACACATTAAAGCAATGAAACCTGGTTCTGCAATTGTTGACGTTGCAATCGACCAAGGTGGCTGTATTGCTACTTCTAAAGCAACTACGCATGCAGATCCTACTTTCATCGTTGATGAAGTTGTTCACTACTGTGTTGCTAACATGCCAGGTGCTGTTCCACGCACATCTACGTTTGCACTTAACAATGCAACATTGCCTTTCATCATTAACCTTGCAAACAAAGGTTATAAAAAGGCGCTACTAGATGACGCTCACTTCTTAAAAGGCTTAAACGTAATTAAAGGCCAAGTAACTTACAAAGAAGTAGCAGAAGCGTTCAACATGGAATATGTTGACCCACGCACAGCGGTAGAAAACGCATAATTTAGCGTTTTGTAGTTAGGTTGGTATTAAGTATGTAGCTACCTAACTACAACCATAAAAAAAGCAGCTAATTAGCTGCTTTTTTTGTATTTAAATTTCAGATTTATATAAACTTATTTAGATAAACTGGTTTAGATAAAACGCTTAATTATAAAATCTACTTTTACGCGCTTAGCTTGGCCAAGTAGTTTTTTAACTGGCTGTGGGTAATCATCCATCGTTTCTAAATCATCTGGGCCAGTTAAACGGCGGCAGTGTTGTAAAATTTCCTGCTTTTCGTTATCAATAGCATCCATAATTGTTTGCTCTGGATCTTCTATTAAAATACCGTTTTCGATATCAAGACCCCATGCACGCGGATTTAAGTTATGCCCGCTCAGTAAATGCTTTGTTCTATCTGAACAAATACCTTTTAAATGAAACGAATTGCTTTCATCTTTCCACAGGTACACATTTAAATTACCGTTATCGATATGACGCTTTTGCGTTTTTACAAACTTATGCAAAATAGTTTCGTATAAATAAGGTAATGCCCCTATTTTACTAAACGGCTCGCTTGGCGGTAAATAAAAGTCATTTGCTGTTTTATCGCCTACAACAATAGTCACTTGCTTGCCTTGCTTTAATAATCGGCGCAGCGATCGCATAAGCGGTGCCGGAAAATTGAAGTATGGCGTATACAACACAAGCTCTTGCTCTGTTGTATCAAATAACGCTTTTATTAAACGATTTAACTCGTTATTACGACGCCCAAGCCCTAAAAATAAGCGAATACCTAATGCTTTCGTATTTAGCTGCTCTGCTGCGTTATAACTTGCGACTTTTAAATCACGCATTAATTGCTTTTGATCAAGCTTAAAGTCGTGCAAACGCTTAAGCGGTCGTGTGTCAATGCGTGGCACAGCCACTGAACTAAGTAGCTTTGTCTCAATAAAATCAACTACGGAGTCACACAGTTCGCTCTGCGTTATTAAAAAGTAGCGATCGAGTCTGTAGCGTTCGTTATGCTGCAAGTACACGTTATTTAAACTTGCGCCGCTGTAAAGTAAGGTGTCGTCAATTACAAAACCTTTTAAATGCAATACGCCAAACAATTCTTTAGCTTTTACAGGTACGCCATAAACTTGTACGTTCGATTTAAACTTTTCTAAATCGTCACAGTATAAACTTGCGTTACCGTCTGATTTATCAGCGCCAATTAATCCACGTTGCGCACGATGAAAATCCACCAGCACTTTTACCTCTAGTGCGGGGTTTGCCAATGACACACGATGCAGCGCTTCTAAAATTTCGCGACCTGCTTCGTCATCTTGTAAATACAACGCAGTAATATAAATTCGTTTTTTTGCGTTCGCTATCAAGCGTAGCAATTGCGTTCGGTAATCTTGCGCATTGGTTAAGACGTTAACGTCTTTTGAAGTCAACCCGAATGCGGGTTTTTCCTGCCAAAATAACATAGTTGCCTATTTGCTTAGGTCACATAATCTATCAGTGACAAATAAAATTAGGTAAAACATAACAAAAAAAATCAAAGGGGTCATGAAATAACGCTGTTTTGTTGCCTGTTAGTCTATTTATTGAGCTACTTAGGCATTTTAACTGTAAAAGCACAGAACTCTAGTACACAATACTGCACAGCTTTTCGATTTAAGAAAAAAAATAATCGCGGATTTTGTTTACATCTGCCTTGTTTTTCTTAGAATCAAGCGCATTAATGAGCATATTGAACACCGTATTAAACGTTTAGGAAAAATAATGACTGAAGCAAAACATTGTAAGCTACTAATTTTAGGCTCTGGCCCAGCTGGTTATACTGCCGCAGTATATGCAGCACGTGCAAATTTAAACCCTGTTTTAATTACAGGCATTCAACAAGGTGGTCAATTAACAACCACGACTGAAGTTGAAAACTGGCCAGGTGATGCACACGGTTTAACAGGCCCTGCATTAATGGATCGTATGAAAGAGCATGCTGAGCGCTTTGAAACTGAAATCATATTTGATCACATTAATAAAGTAGATGTATCTAAGCGCCCTTTCACACTAATTGGCGACCAAGGTACTTACACATGTGATGCGTTAATCATTGCAACCGGTGCATCTGCTAAATACTTAGGCTTAGAGTCAGAAACTAATTTCCAAGGCCGTGGTGTTTCGGCGTGTGCTACATGTGACGGTTTTTTCTATAAAGGTCAAAAAGTAGCGGTTGTTGGTGGTGGTAATACAGCGGTTGAAGAAGCGCTTTACTTATCTAACATTGCTGACGAAGTACATGTTATTCACCGCCGTGATAGTTTCCGCAGTGAAAAAATATTAGCTGACCGCCTTGCTGAAAAAGCAGCAAACGGTAATGTCGTAATGCATTACAACCGTACGCTTGACGAAGTATTAGGCGACCAAATGGGCGTAACAGGCGTACGTATTAAAGATGCACACTCTGATGCAACTGAAGAGCTTGATTTAGCCGGCGTATTTATTGCTATTGGTCACAAGCCAAATACCGATATGTTTGTTGGTCAACTAGAAATGAAAGATGGCTACTTAGTTGTAGAGTCTGGTCTTCACGGTAATGCGACTCAAACAAGCGTAGAAGGCGTTTTTGCTGCAGGTGATGTGTCAGACCATATTTACCGTCAAGCAATCACATCAGCGGGTACAGGCTGTATGGCTGCACTTGATGCTGAACGTTTCTTAGATAATCTATAAGCGGTCAAAATAATTTAGAGGGGCTGATTATTCAGCCCTTTTTTTATGTCTAAAATATAGTTACACTTTTACGATCAATTATAAAATAAGTACTGTATGAGAAATCAGCTATACCAATTAAGCGAAACCGATATAGCATTCCCCAATCCGGAATACGCATTAGAATCCCCTGATGGCTTGTTAGCAATTGGTGGAGATTTAAGCTTGCCTCGGCTAAGTAATGCCTACAAAAGCGGAGTATTCCCTTGGTTTAGTGAAGATGAGCCTATTATGTGGTGGTCGCCAAGTGAGCGAGGCATTTTTGAGCTTAATGATTTTCATATAAGTAAGAGCCTGCGTAAGCATTTAAAAAAACACCCTGTTAGAGTAACCATTAATAATGCCTTTGAGGAAGTGATAGAAGCCTGTCGAGATCAACGCATTGATACCGATGGCACCTGGATCACCTCTGAAATGCTCGACGCTTACGTTAACGCGCACCATGCAGGCATTGCACATAGTTTAGAGGTGTGGAGTAACGGAGAGCTTGCAGGTGGCTTATACGGCATAATGCAAAATGGGGTATTTTGTGGCGAGTCGATGTTTCATCATCAAACCAATTGCTCCAAACTTGCTATGTGGGCATTGGTAAATTGGCTTAAACGGCATAATGCACACTTTATTGATTGCCAGTTAGAAAACCCTTATTTAATGACCCTAGGTGCAAAAGTAATCCCCCGTTCCACATTTTTGACTAAACTAAAAGCTGCACATAACTATACTGTTAACCCTATTATGTGGGAGCCACAAGAACTTGACGCAATCTATGAATGAGCAACTTCCTGCACGTGTTGGTTTAACCCAAGAGTTTGACTGTAGCTATTTACCCAACAGACAAGAGCAACTTTTAGTTATTCTTGATCCTAGTTGCTACAGCACCGACAAATTTGAGTCATTATTAGGCTTGGGATTTCGTCGCAGTGGTAACCAAATATACCGTCCGCACTGCCCAATATGCAGCGCATGTAGTTCTGTGCGTGTATTAGCACAAGACTTTATGCCCTCAAAATCGCAAAAACGTAAACTAAACAAAGCAAAAACACAGTTTGAGGTAAAATATTCAACGCAAGAGCGACCTGAGTATTATCCGCTCTATAGTAAATACATAACGATGCGTCATCAGGATGGAAGTATGTACCCTCCTGAAAAAGAACAGTTTCAAAGTTTTTTGCTTTGTAGTTGGCTCAAGATCACATTTATTGAATTGTGGCACCAAGATACTTTAGTCGCGGTTGCCGTAACTGATTGTATGAATAGCGCTATTTCTGCAATTTATACCTTTTTTGATCCCGACTTTGAACACTATAGTTTAGGCTCTGTGATGATATTAGAGCAGCTAAAGTTTGCTAAAGAGCAAAATAAGCAATACGTGTACTTAGGCTATCAAATTGATGAATGCGACAAAATGAAGTACAAAACTCAGTTTTTACCTGCTCAAAAACAGCTCAATGATGAGTGGGTGGCTATTTAATTTGCAAATATAGCCCCTGCGCCTTTACTTATTGGAGTATTTTGGGCAAAATCTGCAGCGTTTAACTATTAAAGAGGTGTTACGCTAAACATGGCGAAAGAAGACGTAATCGAAATGCAAGGGACAGTCCTTGATACTTTACCAAATACAATGTTCCGAGTTGAGCTAGAAAATGGTCACGTAGTTGTGGCTCATATTTCAGGCAAAATGCGCAAAAACTATATCCGTATTTTAACCGGCGATAAAGTAACGGTAGAAATGACTCCTTACGATTTATCAAAGGGTCGTATCGTATTCCGTGCTCGCTAAGTAAGTGCGTAAACGAGATTTAGTTTTTGGCTAGTGTTTTACTAGCTTTAAGCGTTTATTAAATGTAATTGATAGACATTGACTAGCAATTACATTTAATAAACAAAAAGCCCAGTTTTTGCTGGGTTTTTTGTTGCCTATAAAAAGGGCAAAAAAATGGCCCGCTATTATGTAGCGGGCCATTTTATTTAACTAGATTATTTAATTAACGTTTTACGCTGGTGTTAAATTACTCTCGTAATCAAAGCGAATCTTCTTGTCTTTAACTGATACTTTAACCGTACCGCCATCAACAAGTTCACCAAACAGTATTTCGTTAGCTAATTGCTTTTTAAGCTCTTCTTGAATAACACGTGCCATTGGACGTGCACCCATTGCTTTATCGTAGCCTTTATCTGCCAACCACTCACGTGCTTTAGACGTAAGCTCAAGATTAACCGATTTTTTATCGAGCTGCGCTTGCAGTTCCACAATAAATTTATCAACCACCAGTAAAATAACTTCACGTTCAAGGTGATTAAACCAAATGATGTTATCTAAACGGTTTCTAAATTCTGGTGAAAATACTTTATTAATTGCACCCATTGCATCGTGCGTATGATCTTGCTCTGTAAAACCAATCGACTTACGCGTAGTTTCTTGAACGCCCGCATTGGTAGTCATTACAACCACTACGTTTCTAAAATCAGCTTTACGACCGTTATTATCGGTTAACGTACCGTGATCCATAACCTGTAGCAAAATGTTGTAAATGTCTGGATGCGCTTTTTCAATCTCATCTAGTAGTACAACTGCATGTGGATTTTTAATCACAGCTTCTGTTAATAAACCACCTTGTTCAAAACCAACATACCCTGGTGGTGCACCAATTAATCGGCTTATTGCATGGCGTTCTACATATTCCGACATATCAAAACGAATAAACTCAACACCCATACATTTAGCAAGTTGCTTAGTTACTTCTGTTTTACCCACACCGGTTGGGCCTGCAAACAAGAACGAACCTACTGGTTTTTCTTCGCTCGATAAACCAGAGCGAGATAAGCGAATAGCTGATGTAAGCGCATCAATAGATTGATCTTGCCCAAACACGAGCATTTTAAGGTTACGGTCTAAGTTTTTAAGCGTTTCTTTATCTGTCGACGAGACGCTTTGCGCTGGGATACGTGCCATTTTAGATATAATTAGTTCTATATCTGCCACGCCAATGGTTTTTTTACGTTTAGAGCTAGGTTGCAAGCGCTGACTTGCACCCGCTTCATCAATTACATCAATTGCTTTATCTGGCAAATGGCGCTCATTAATATATTTAGCACTAAGCTCTGCAGCTGCTTTTAATGCTTTTTGAGTGTAACGAATACCATGGTGCTCTTCGTAACGCTCTTTTAATCCATTTAATATTTTAGTGGTATCGGCAACACTTGGCTCAAGTACATCAATTTTTTGAAAGCGACGTACTAATGCACGGTCTTTCTCAAAAATATTTTTATACTCGTTGTAAGTTGTTGAACCCATACAACGTAGCTTACCACTTGAAAGGAGTGGTTTAAGCAAGTTTGATGCGTCCATAACACCACCAGACGCCGCGCCGGCACCAATAATAGTATGTATTTCATCAATAAATAAAATAGATCCAGGCTCTGCTTGTAGCTCTTTTAGTAAGCTTTTAAAACGCTTTTCAAAGTCGCCACGGTATTTAGTACCCGCAAGCAATGCACCCATATCTAGCGAGTACACAACGGCATCTGCAATTACTTCTGGTACTTGCTTATTAACAATGCGATACGCTAAGCCTTCAGCAATAGCTGTTTTACCAACGCCCGCTTCACCAACAAGTAATGGGTTATTCTTTTTACGACGACACAATACTTGTACCGTGCGCTCTACTTCGCTGTCGCGACCGATCAGTGGGTCAATGTTACCTTCACGGGCTTGAACGTTTAAATTAGTTGTAAAGCTGTCTAGCTTGCTTGCTTCTTCATTTTGAACTTCTTGCACTTCATCATGAATATCGTCGCTGTCGTTGCCTAATTCATCATCTGCTTTAGAAATACCATGCGAAATAAAGTTAACGATGTCTAAACGCGATACATCATGCTTTTTAAGTAAATATACAGCTTGGCTTTCTTGCTCAGAAAAAATAGCAACTAGCACATTCACGCCAGTGACTTCATTTTTACCTGACGATTGCACATGGAACACAGCGCGTTGTAATACACGTTGAAAGCCAAGTGTTGGCTGAGTTTCACGCTCTTCTTCTAAATCTGGAATGACGGGTGTTGTTTCGTCAATAAATTCTAATAATTCGGTTTTTAAACCAGAAATATTAACACCACACGCGTTTAGGGCTTCTCCTGCAGAAGGATTATCTAACAGCGCAAGTAAAAGGTGCTCTACGGTCATAAACTCATGACGGCGAGTGCGCGCTTCACGAAACGCGGCATTTAATGTGAGTTCTAAGTCTTTGTTTAGCATTGGCAACCCCTTACTGAGATAATAATTTATACCACAACAATCGGATGTTTGATCACCCTAATTGGTATTTATTCCTGCTCACAACTACAAAGCAGTGGATGCTCGTTATCACGCGCGTAGCGGTTAACTTGTTCAGCTTTGGTGTGGGCTACGTCAGCGCTGTAAACACCACATATACCCTTACCTTTTTCATGAACCTGAAGCATCACGTCGGTTGCTCTATCGCTATCCATATTAAAAAACGTCGTTAAAACTTCTATTACAAAGTCCATCGGCGTGTAGTCGTCGTTATTTAAAACAACTTTATATTTTCGCGGCGGCTGTAGCTTTTGCTTTTCGCTGTCGCGAACTGTATCGATAACACCTGAATCTTTCATACCACTCATAATTAAATATAGTCTTGTCTTTGTAACTCAAGCAAACTTGAATAAAAAATAAATAAAATGTTAAAAAAAATAACTCAAAACACTTGACTGGTTGGCTAAATAAACTACAGTCAAACGTAGATTGATTAAACCTTAGTCAGTCTAGCAAATAATACAATTTAGAATAACTAAATTAGTCAACTTATTGAAGGATGTAGAAGTATGGCTTGCGGTAAAGTTAAATGGTTCAACAACGCTAAAGGTTTTGGTTTCATCGTAGAAGACGGCTGCGAGAATGATATTTTCGCTCATTACTCAACAATTGTAATGGACGGTTATAAAACGCTTAAAGCTGGTCAAGATGTAACATTCGAATTAGAACAAGGACCTAAAGGTCTACACGCTAAAAATATTGCCCCAGATGGTGACATTATTGAGTGACTATTGTTTTGTTCGACTAAAGCGAGTGACCTTTTAAGATCCTCGCTTAATTCCTTAAGCATACTAACTTATCTCTTCTCCCCTATTTATTGCCTCTTTTCATTCAAATTCAACCCTTTTCCTTGAATTTATTTTATATACCCCAATGTTCTAAGAGTTGATTGTTTAACTGCTTATTGGGCATGCTCAACCTCTAGCCCTTTTTATTTAAGCTTGTTACACTCTTGGTGCTAAAAATTGCGTATTAACGCAGCAACTAATCCAACTTGTCGCCTCTTTTATATGTACTAGGCTAAAGGCTGATTTATTTTTGTTAATTTTTTAGCTATAAATACAATTCCAGTTCGTCAGGTGTGACTATTCTGCTTTTATAAAAGAGCAACGCTGAGTACCAACACCTAACAAACTATTCATTACGAGCGTATGTATTCATTAACTTGTTTAATAATATGTACTCACTCATTAGTAATGATTTTCTTTGCATTGTTGAATAAGACCTTTTCGGTCTACTATCTAGGAATGATGATGACATCAAAAATTATCTATACAAAAACGGACGAAGCTCCGGCACTAGCAACTTACTCGTTGCTACCGATCATCCAAGCATATACAAATGCGGCCGGTGTTGAAGTTGAAACTCGCGATATCTCATTAGCAGGTCGTGTAATTGCTAGCTTCCCTGATTATTTAACACAAGAACAACGCATTAGTGATGCACTTGCTGAACTTGGCGAGCTTGCTAAAACACCAGAAGCAAACATCATCAAATTACCAAACATCAGTGCATCTGTACCACAGCTTCGCGCTGTAATTAAAGAGCTTCAAGCAAAAGGTTACGCTCTTCCAGAATACCCTGTTGAACCTAAAAATGATGAAGAAAAAGCAATTCAAGCTGCTTACGACAAAATCAAAGGCAGTGCAGTAAACCCAGTACTACGTGAAGGTAACTCAGATCGTCGCGCACCAGGTTCTGTAAAAGAATATGCACGTAACAACCCACATTCAATGGGTGCGTGGAGCAAAGATTCAGAGTCTTATGTTGCAAGCATGAGCGAAGGCGACTTCTTTGGTTCAGAAAAGTCTGTAACTGTTGATACAGCCACTGATGTACGTATTGAACATGTTGCAACTAACGGCGATGTTTCTGTACTTAAACAAAGCACGCCTCTTTTAGCTGGCGAAGTTATTGATGCATCAAGCATCAGCGCTTCTAAGCTTCAAGCTTTCTTAGCTGCTGAAATTGACGCTGCTAAAGAAAAAGGTGTTTTATTCTCGCTTCACATGAAAGCGACAATGATGAAAGTATCTGATCCAATTATCTTTGGTCACGCTGTAAAAGTATTCTACAAAGATGTATTTGCTAAACACGGTGAGCTTTTTGAAGAGCTAGGTGTTGATGTAAATAATGGTTTAGGCGATGTATATTCTAAAATTCAAACATTAGACGATGCTAAGCGCGAAGAAATTGAAGCAGACATTCAAGCTGTTTACGCCAGCCGCCCTGCTATTGCTATGGTTGATTCTGACCGTGGTATTACAAACCTACACGTACCAAGTGACGTGATCATCGATGCTTCTATGCCTGCTGCAATCCGTTCAAGCGGTCAAATGTGGAATAACGATGGTAAATTACAAGACACTAGCTTTGTAATTCCAGATCGTTGTTACTCAGGTATTTACCAAGCAACTATTGATTTTTGTAAAGTAAATGGCGCGTTTGATCCAACAACTATGGGTAGCGTACCTAACGTTGGCCTTATGGCTCAAAAAGCTGAAGAATACGGTTCACACGATAAAACGTTTGAAGCTAAAGCAGATGGTTCTATCCGTGTTGTTGATGCAAATAGTAATACATTACTTGAGCACAGTGTTGAGCAAGGCGATATTTGGCGCATGTGTCAGGTTAAAGACGCACCAATCCAAGATTGGGTTAAGCTTGCAGTAAATCGTGCACGCGCAACAGGCGTTCCAGCTATTTTCTGGTTAGACGAAAACCGTGCACATGATGCAGAGCTAATCAAAAAAGTAAATAAATACCTACCAGATCACGATACAGCTGGCCTAGATATTCAAATTTTAGCACCGCTTGAAGCAACGTTGTTCTCACTAGCGCGTATTAAAGAAGGTAAAGATACTATTTCTGTAACAGGTAACGTTTTACGTGATTACCTTACAGATTTATTCCCAATTTTAGAGCTAGGTACGAGTGCTAAAATGCTTTCAATTGTTCCACTTATGAACGGTGGTGGATTATTTGAAACTGGCGCAGGTGGTTCTGCACCTAAGCATGTTCAACAATTCGAAAAAGAAAACCACTTACGTTGGGATTCTTTAGGTGAATTTTTAGCACTTGCTGCATCTCTTGAGCACCTAAGCGTAACTACAGGTAACAACAAGGCACAAGTTCTTGCTGATACACTAGATAAAGCGACTGGTACTTTCCTTGCAGAAAACAAGTCTCCTTCACGTAAAGTGAAAGAAATTGATAACCGTGGTTCTCATTTCTTCCTATCTTTATTCTGGGCACAAGAACTTGCTAAGCAAAATGATGACAGTGAACTTAAAGCACAGTTTACTCAAATTGCTAGCGATCTTGAGTCTAATAAAGAACAAATCGTAAGTGAACTTAACGATGCGCAAGGCCCTGCAGTTGATTTAGGCGGTTACTTCCAGCCTAACGATGATGCAGCCTTTAAAGCGATGCGTCCAAGCACTACATTTAACGATATTCTTGCTAAATTAGTATAAATATTAGTTTAAATTTAAAAGCCGCTTACTTGTAAAAGTAAGCGGCTTTTTTATGTCTAATACCAATTCGCTTAATTAAGTGATCTATTTTTAGGATGGAAAAACGTGTTGATAGCTAGGCAAAAAATTTGCTATTTAGTCGTTCTCGGCAATTGCTCCTGCATTGCTCTACCTTCTGCATCCATGCAGTCGTAAATGAGAATTTTTTAACACAGGTAGTGACACGTTTAGCCCCGCAAAATGATTAAGTATTATTGCGGATTGGTATAAACTTTAAAAAAGGCCGCTATTTATAAAATAGCGGCCTTTAAAATAATTAAATTTATTAATTATTTAGTATATGCACGTGGCATTTTTGAATCAGTCGTATAACGATCACGCAGTTTATCTTGGCGAGATTGTGTAGATACCTCAACCCCATTAATAAACATTTTGTTCACGTGGCTGCTTAGTTCAAACGGGTCATTACTCCACATTACTACATCAGCAGCTTTACCTACTTCAAGACTACCTGCATTAATGCCAAATACATCAGCAACGTTTGATGTAACCGCTTTTAACGCACCTTCTTGGCTCATACCATACGATACTGCATTACCAGCATCAAAACGCAGCTGATAAATGTTGTGACTTGCATCACCACCTACCGTTAATAATACTTTAACGCCTGCTTTTTCTAGCACACCTGCATTATCTAAACTCGCATGAAGCGAATCAAAACTTGCTGGTAAGCTGTCCATTGCACTAATAATTACTGGGATATTTGCTTTAGCAACGCGCTCTTTTACTACAACAGCGTCTTGTGCGCCGTTAAGTACTAAGTTAATACCAAATTGCTCTTTTACTTTAATAAGCTCAATAATATCTGCCGCACGTGATACGCCAACCACTAATGGCATTTCGCCACTGAGTACTTTTGCCATTACTTTGTCTTCAGTACTTGGCTTGTCGTCATCTTTTTTAGCTTTTTTACCAGCTTTAGTTTTGTGCTCATCAAGTTTATTAATCAGTGTTTGCAAAGTAAAAGCACGAGAGCCTTTACTGCGCTCACCTAAGTAAACAATTAAAGCCGCTTGTTTTTGCATGTCGCTGTCAAAACTACCACTTAAATCAACAACACTCGCAAGGCCTGAAAAAATGCTATCGCCGCCATGAGGGGTAATGACATCGCGTGTTACACCGCCTTTACGAGCGTAAGGTATTAAGCTTGAATGTGCGTTGTAAGCAAGACTTACGTCAAAATCAATACTGGCTTTTTCCTCGCCTGCATCGCGAGAGCCCGCAACTGCACTTACCTCAACTAAACCAAGTTGATTTACACTTGCAATAAAGCCAGGGGTTACAATTTGGCCCTTTGCATCAATAATTTGATCTACTTTAATTTCAGTTGGGTTAATCGCTGTGATTTTACCATCTGTCATTACAATGCTTGCCGCTTCTAATACACCTTGATCAGATGACGTATGCAATGTTGCATTAATAATTGCTAGCGATTGTGCGCTTACAGCACCAGATGCTAATAATCCTGCAGCAACCAGAGAAAGCGAAAACGAACGTGATAAATTTTTCATTCTGGGTGCTCCTTATTGTTGACCTAACATAAAATCACTTGTTGCTTGATACGCGCTGTCGTTTCTATCGTAAACTTTTGCACCATCAACAAACACTTGTTCAGCTTTAGCATAAACACTAAATGGGCTTTGATTCCAAATAACAACATCGCCCTGCTTACCTGCTTCTAGTGAACCTGTTTTGTCATCAATACCTAGCGATTTAGCAGCGTTAGCCGTGATCCATTTAATAGCGTGTTGCTCAGAAATATCAAAACCGTTTTCGTTAGCACGGTACATAACCTTGCCAGCTTCTTGGTTTAAGCGCTGAATAGTAGTATCTGAATCTGAGTGAACAACTGCACATGAATTTTTAACCGCATCAACAATAGCTACGTTTTCTTGAACCATGTCGTAGGCTTCCATTTTAAAACCCCACCAGTCTGGCCAAAGTGCAGCACACGAGCCATTCTCAGCAAGTAGGTCAGCAATTTTATATGCTTCTACACCGTGATGGAATGTACCCGCGTCGTAATTAAATTCTTTTGACAGGTCAATCATCATTGCCATTTCTTCAGCTTTATAACAATGATTATGAATACGTACTTCGCCCTCAAGCACACCACGAAGCGTATCGTGTTTAATATCACGTACTGGTGCTTCTGGGTTTAAACCTGCTTCATAATCGGCATCGTACTTATCCCATGCACGTTTGTATTCAGCGGCTTCAGCCCACGCCATACGATAACCAGCCATATTACCCATACGAGTTGAAGGCAATACACCTTGACGACCATAAACACGTTTAGGGTTTTCACCACACGCCATTTTTAAACCATACGGCGCCTCTGGAAATTTCATACCTTGCATAGTGTGTGCAGGGACGTTTTTAAGCGTAACGCCGCGTCCACCAAATAAGTTAGCTGAGCCTGGTAAAATTTGTAGAGAAGTAATGCCGCCTTCGCGTGCACGATTAAAGCCTGGATCTTGTGGCCAAACAGAATGCTCAACCCACACTTCTGCAGTGTTAGGGCTGGTCATTTCGTTACCATCTTGATGCGACTCAACCGAAGGGCTTGGGTATGCACCTAAATGTGAATGTACGTCAATAATACCCGGTGTTACCCATTTGCCTTGTGCATCAATTGTAATATCAGCAGTAGCAGTTAAGTCTTTACCAACTTGTTGTACTTTGCCGTCAACAAGTAATACATCAGCCTCATCTAAACGCTCACCAGTACCTGTAAGTACTGTTGCATTTGTAATAAGTGTGCTTGATGTAGAAACGGGCTGATAAGTGCTTGGGTAAGGATTTTTGTTGATTGTTATTTTATCGTCTTGCGGGCCGTTTTCTTGGCAACCTACAAGTGCAGCAGCTAAGCCAACTGCTAATAAAGAAGGTGCAAATTTTTGCATGTTGTTTGGATCTCCTGTTTTTTTGCTACTTTAGCGAAAGCTAAGGAATAAAGCCAAAAAAACAGGTGAAAACGCAGTTAATTAAGATGAATATCTGTAATTATTTCTTTATATAATTGTTATACAACTTTTCAAGCGCACCTTCGGTTGTAAGCGATGGATCTTTACTAATAAAGTGCTTAACCGTACGCGTTACAAAATCAGAGTTTTGCTTATGTAACTTAGAAAAATCTTTAATAATTGTATTACCGTCTTTAGCCGCTGTCACTTTGTCATGACGATGACGATACTGGCTTAGCGCTTTATTAAAATCCCCTTGGTAGTCTTCAACCAAAATTTTATAAAAGTCACTTTTTTGTACGTTTAAATCATTAATGCAGTAATTTAGCGCCTCTTTAAAGTCAGTAAATATCATGCCTTCTACATCAAACTCTTTTGTTTTTTCACGTACTGCTACTTTGGCATCTTCTGTGGCATAGCTAAAACCAGTAAACGCTAAACGCTCAGCGGCTTCTTTTCCTAATTTCATACCCGCTTGAATACTATGCGCAAACTCATCGCTCATATCGCCAAGTTCGTTTTCTTCCCACATGTTATAAACACGCAGAGGTTTTGCGTATTTAGTGGCAAGCTTTTTCTTCATTTTAGTGAAACGCTCATCAATCGTCATCAGCCTTTCGTTATGTAAAAGTGCATGACACTCATAACACGCAGGAATAGATATAAAATCAGCTTCTTCACCTAAATCAACAATGCTTTGTAGCATATGCAGCGGCGGACAATGGTCGCGCTCTGTCGCTTCACAGCCACAATAAAAACACTGGTTAAAATGCTGCTGATCGCAAGCGTATGCTTGCTGATAATAACTGGCTAACGTTTTGCTCACCGTTGCTCCTAAAAAACACGACTAAATTATGGGGGCGATAATAACAGCCTGAAAAAATAAGTCATACCAATTGCATTAAATTAGTTATCTATTATTGCGCTAATAAAGTAGCGCAATAATAAGGCGAAATTATAACGTGTAGTTGCTATCACTAATTGCTCCCTGCATTGCTCTACCTCCTGCATCCATGCACTCGTACACGAACAATTTTTAACGCAGTAAGTGCGCTATTTAATGCGATAGAATGATTTTTTTAAAATTGGTATCAGTAGCTATATTTAAATCACGGCCGCAATTAAACCAAACAAGCCACCAAACACACCACCCCACACTACAAGCCAGCCTAAGTGCTCATGGATCATGGTTTGAATAATCTCTTTAACCATTTTAGGGGTAAGCTCATCTAGGCGCTCATCAACTAATTTAAGTACTGTTTTATGTAGGCTCTCTGCACTATTACCTTGTGAAAGCGTTTGGGTTACTAATGCTTTAAAGTCGTCAGTTTGAGAAATCTCACTAAGCGACAATTGCATTTTTTCAATAAACTTTTCACGCATTGGCTCTATTGCTGCAGTGCCGCCAAACATACCTAACATGCTACCAAACTGAGATTGCTCTATTACCTCTAACAAATTGTCGAATGCGGGGTTTAAATCAACATTACTAATTATTGGCTCAAAATCGATATTGGGCTGCGCTTTATTGAGTAAATTATCAATTTTTTGCTCTGAAAAAAACTCCGTTAATATTAGGTTTCGTATAGCTACTTTAAAGCTTTCAAACTTAAGCGCTATAACACCCGAGCCATATAAAAACGGGACTTTTTCGAACAACATATGAATCGCTAATAAATTAGTTACCGCGCCAGAAAGTGCAAATAAACCAACTGATAACACAATTACTTGGTTAAACATAAAACCTACAACAACACATAAACCCGCTAGCAAATTGGTTATTAAACTTTTGTTCATTTTTACTCCATTACAGTAAGTGTAATTTTTATGCAATATAGTCGTTAATTTTACAACGTTTAGATTGTTAAATTAATACCTTTTTGCCATAGTTTAAGTATCTGTTTAAAAGGCGA
Organism: Pseudoalteromonas sp. Z9A4; assembly: GCF_011378845.1. Lineage (NCBI taxonomy): Bacteria > Pseudomonadati > Pseudomonadota > Gammaproteobacteria > Alteromonadales > Pseudoalteromonadaceae > Pseudoalteromonas > Pseudoalteromonas sp. Z9A4. Next base: position 23,765 of record NZ_WTLA01000005.1, on the reverse strand, counting down.
GCAATTGTTATGTGGAAAACAGTAAATGAGCACATCAGCCAAGCCATTAATTTTGACTTTAAACACACCTATAAACGCCAATTACAAAGTACAAATACCGACAAACTATTTCATATTACCAATGGTACGCATAACTTCTTCGTTAAAATAGCATTAAAAAGCGAACTCGAGCGTTTAGAAAGTGAATTTATTGGCTTAAAGCTTTTAGCGCAAAATAGTAATTTTAAAGTCCCTGAATGTATTACAACCGGTGCAAATATAGAGTTTTCGTTTATTGTTTTACAGTGGCTTGTTTTAGATAAACAACCCCACAACACGTGGGCAACTATGGGAAGCAGCCTCGCTAAAATGCATCAAAAACACGACCAAGCCATGTTTGGTTTTGATGTAGACAACTACATAGCCACTACTATACAACCTAATCGCTGGCATAAAAAATGGGATGTATTTTACGCCGAAGAACGTATAGGGTGGCAATTACAGTTACTCGCTGAAAAAGGCATTAACTTTATTGAACCCGAGCGTTTAATTAATGCCGTTAAAGAACAGCTGCATAGTCATCAAGTTGAGCCCTCATTACTGCATGGCGATTTTTGGCGAGGCAATATGGGCTTTTTAAAAGCAGAGCCAACGGTATTTAACCCCGCTTGTTATTATGGTGATCGGGAAGTGGATATTGCAATGAGCGAACTATTTGCGCCACTTCCAAAAGACTTTTATAGCGCCTATAACCAGCACTACCCGCTTTCTCAAAATTACGAAAAACGTAAGTTAATATACCAGCTATACCCTATTTTAAATCACGCTAACATCTTTGCCGGTCACTATCTTACTGAAGCTAAACAACATATAGAAAAGCTGGTATTTGAAGGTATAAAATAAGTGTCATAAGCTGCATTTCAGCACTATATTTAATGAGTAAGTAGGCGTTCATCTGTAAGCGATTAAGTTGAATCTAACTTAATTATTTATAACTGGAGTGATTATGAAAGATTTTTTATCACAACGAATAACGTGCCCACACTGCGGACACCACATACATTTAGACTTAGACGCAAGCATGGGCGATCAAGACTACATAGAAGATTGCACTGCCTGCTGTAACCCAATTCATTTAAATATGCATATAGATCATGCTAACAATAAGTTAGAGCTACACGTAGACAGTGACGACGAACAAATATTTTAACTTAAGCCTGATGGCGTAAGTAGTTTTCTACCGTATTTACAATAGTGTAAGTTTGCTGATCAACTTCAATATTAAACTTGTCACCCACTTGCGCTGCACCAATGTTTGTAATGGCGAGCGTTTCCGGAATTAGGTGTAACCAAAAACCTTGTTCATCAACTTCGCCCACGGTTAAGCTTGCGCCATTTATCGCAACAAACCCTTTATATAACACATACTTTTGCCACTCTTTTGGCAAACTGAGTTGTATTTTGCAGTTGTTCTCAAGCTTCACTATTTGAGAAATTTGTGACGTACAATGAATATGCCCAGACACTATATGCCCACCTAGCTCAGTACCAAACGTAACAGAGCGTTCGTAATTAACTAAACTACCTAACTCAAGCAGTCCTAAATTAGTTAACTTTAGGGTTTCGTCAATCACATCAAAATGCACTTGCGCTACCACATCGTGATTACTTAGCTCAACTTGCACAACTGTTAAACAACAGCCATTAATAGCAATACTTGCGCCTAAATCTAAATGCTTAACGTACTCATCGCTCACCGATACAACTAAGCGTAAAACACCGTCTGTTTGAGTATTAGAGACCACCGTAGCTTGCGTTTGCACTATTCCTGTAAACATAAAATCACTTTAAATTATTACAAAGTGCTAGTTTAACGTATCAACTCATAAAATCATTCACTACTGTGATTTTTATTTAAACCCCAATAGATTACAATTACGCCCTATTTTATCAACTAGCTGTTTTTATGACCTTTTGCAATTGGGAAGCCAAGCGTTTACTTTCCCTCGCTTTACCTGTTTTTTTAGCGCAAGTTACACTTATTTTAATGTCGGTCGTCGACACAATTATGGCAGGCCAAGTTAGCCCTACTGACTTAGCTGCACTGTCTATTGCAACAGGAATATGGAACCCATTATTACTTGGCCTTCAAGGTATTTTATTAGCGCTTACCGGTATTATTGCGCAGTTTTCGGGTAGTGATGACCGCAAAGGCATTAGCCACTATTTTCAACAAGCGCTTTATTTAACCGCTATTTTGAGCTTTACAGGCTTTGGAATTGCCCATTTAGCAGATGCTATTATTTTTAAGCTCGATACAACGCCTGCAATTGCAAACCTTGCCATTGACTACATTCACTTTGTGAAATGGGGTGTATTTGGATTTTTAATTTTTACGGTATACAGAAACGTTACCGAAGGCATGGGAATGACCAAGCCCGCGTTTTACATAAGCCTATTAGGTTTAGCTGTTAATATTCCGGTAAATTATATTTTCATAAATGGCTTATTTGGTTTTCCTGCTTATGGCGGCGCAGGCTGTGGCATTGCCACTGCAATTGTTTTAACTGTTATGGCAATAGCGCAAGTCACTTACTGCCAAATGAGTAAAAAAGTAGATGCTAAAGGCCTGCTTTCATCATTCGAAAAACCTAATTTCACTACCATTGGTATTATTACTAAGTTAGGTATACCAATTTCACTCGCCACCTTTTTTGAAGTCACTTTATTTGCGTGTATACCGCTATTTATAGCGCATTTAGGTGCAGTAGCTATATCGGGGCATCAAATAGCAGCCAGTGTAACTACATTGCTGTTTATGATGCCACTGAGCCTATCAATCGCTATCAGCATTCGTATAGGTAACTTATACGGCCAAAAGAACATGACTCAATTAAAAGTTGCGGTTTCTACCAGCTATATTTTAGCCATTGCTGTGGCGTTATTTTTAGCACTTATTACGTTTGCCGGTCGTGATTTAATTAGCCAACTGTATACTGACAGCCCCGCTGTTATGGCATTGGCTTCATCAATTATGATTTTAGCGTGTATTTACCAATTACCTGATGCACTGCAAGTTGCAGCAAATGGCATACTCCGTGGGTTAAAATACACCACGCCTATATCGTATATTACGTTTATATCGTATTGGTTAATCGGCTTTTGTTTAGGTTACGTATTGGCAAGAACAGACATAATTGTGCCAGCTATGGGGCCACACGGTTTCTGGACTGGGATAATAGTAGGTCTTAGTGTCGCTGCTATTTTATTAATGCTAACGGTAAAAAAACGTCTAAAATATGAATTTCTTAAAATTGATGCACTCAATCAAAACTAACAAACTCAGCCTTAAAACACTACCAGCTGCTTTGCTGGTAATGTGTTTTTTAACGCTTACTGGCTGCAACAAACCACAAAGTAGTATAAACGTTACTTATATTGAACGCTTAAGTAGCACAGTTGATACAAGCCCAACACAGCCTGCGCCACTCAAACAACTCCCCTTACTGCAGCCTACCCCAATAGCACAAAGTGACTTAACGCTGAGCATTGTTGAGCTTGCAGGCATTAGCCAATGTAAGCTTAACGTGCTTATAAGTGAGCACAATAACCAATTAGGAAAAACCGCCAGCGCTGCTGGGCAATTAAAATATCAAATAAACTTTATTAAAAGTGCACAGGTTTGCTTAAACACGCTTGATAAAAATAGTCCTAGTTACACAAAAATACTCGCAGCCAAAAACTACAAAGAAACACACCTAATGCACTTTTTTAACACCATGTTATTTAAAGAGCCTGAGTTAAATCGTACCTGGCAACTCACCTCAAACGAGCTTACTACTGAACCCGCTGGTTTTAGCGATACCGTATTTGCACTAAAGCAACTTGTACTCATTAAGCAGCAAATAAACGCTAAAGAATTTAGTGAAATTAATAGCGATTCTATTTTTAGTGCACTCGAGCAGCTTAATAAATTTCAATTTAACCAAGCACTCATTCAATCAGTCCGCAAGCAAGTAGTGTTAAATAACAACGCCACGCAGTTTGTAAAAACATTAAACTTGAATACGCTGTGCCCTCAGGATAAAAATAATAAAAACGCAAAAATCATAAGCAACGTATTTCAAAAGTTTTACCTAAAAGAAATTCAGCCCTATCAAGCGCAGTTAACTGGTTATCTAGAGGCACTACAACCGCTTTATAATGAGCTTTGGTTTAACGAAAGTATCTCAAGCCCTCAAATTAATAACTTAGTCAAAACGGGCTCAGCAAGTAACTTACTGAACTTACTAAAAAGCTCAGCTAAAAAACATGTGGTTTGGTGGCAAGGTTTTTATAAAACGTGTGAAATAAGCCCAATATGAATAAAAAAACGGCAAATAAACTCAAAAACAACAAACTTGCTTGATTCACCAACCGCCACGCTATATATTAGCCGCCGTTGTTAAGCAATTAACACCTACTTAAATAAAGTAATACGACTGTAGCTCAGTTGGTTAGAGCACTACCTTGACATGGTAGGGGTCGGTGGTTCGAATCCACTCAGTCGTACCAAAATTTAAGTAAAATAAATAAAAGTACATCTGAAGGAAAAAGCACTACCTACTCTTGATCACCCGGTCCAAAGGTCAGTAGTTCGAATCCACTCAGTCGTACCAAATTTATTCTAATATCACAGAATAAATTTATTTAAGAATTCAAAAATTGTACGACTGTAGCTCAGTTGGTTAGAGCACTACCTTGACATGGTAGGGGTCGGTGGTTCGAATCCACTCAGTCGTACCAACATTTAAAAATCCTAAAAAAATTGTACGACCGTAGCTCAGCTGGTTAGAGCGCTACCTTGACATGGTAGAGGTCGGTGGTTCGAATCCACTCGGTCGTACCAATTAAACTCTATATTTCAAACAGTTAAAAATCCTATTCAATCTACTCGTTTAATTTTTTGTTGAAAATTAAATTCTTAGTTTTTTTATTATTTTGTATTCAAAATTTTAAAATAACGAGAGCCAAGCCTCAAAAGATCATCCTAAAAATTCCAGTTTTTATCGATTTGTGCCCAAACTTGTGCCCAAGCGCCCAAACCACTTTTTTAGCTCTTTAATCTTCCTCAAAATTAGACCCCTACCCTTGCAAATTCACAAACCTCAAATCACAAATTCCAAACCAAAAATTTCAAATCAGGTGACCACTACCCTAATATTTTCCGTGTCATTTCATGAAATATCCTATGACCCCTATTCTATAAACGTAAAAATCCAAGCAGTCACGCTTAACAGAGTTGATTTAATTAATTGTAGATATCCTTAGTTTCTTACTGGATATTATGCACAGAAGAATTCTTAATGGCTGGAAAAAATCAATTGGACAACAACATCAAAAAACGAAATCTAACAAATTAATCCACTAGATTACATCACCTCAATAATGTTTTGTCAGCCAGAGGCAAAGTCAACACTTGATTACTAGCTTTCAGTGCTTACTGATCTTAGTAATCGTGTGTTAAGGATATTTTTATTACCTGTGTTGATGAGTTAACAGGTTTTCCTGAGGCCATTGCGACTATTTTCCCAGAAACCGAAACTCAGCTATGCGTAATTCATCAAATCCGTAACTCAATGAAATACGTAGCGTCTAAGAATCAAAAAGCATTTATGGCTGATTTGAAACCTGTCTATAAAGCAGTCAGTTAGGAATAAGCTCAACTCGCACTTGATGAGTTAGAGGCTAAATGGGGAAATGCTTATCCATTAGTCATTAATTCTTAGCATAGGAAATGGCATAAATTACCCCATTACTTTAAGTACCCAGAGCGCATCCGGAAGATTATCTATTCCACCAATGCAGTGGAAGCAGTACATCATCAGTTCAGAAAATTAACCAAACCAAAGGGCACTCCCTAATGAAAATAGCTTACTGAAATTATTGTACGCAGGCATATTAAATGCGTCAGAGAATATGTAGGACGATGCCAATTCATAATTAGAGTCTCTGCTTATCCTAACTAGCTATTTATTTTGAAGGGCGTTTAGACAGCGTACTGGATATTTAAATAATTTAACTTTTCTTTTACCGTAAAATCAAAATACACGTGTAGGTTAGCTGTACAACGTAATTTAAAAGCGTTTGCTAACCTACAGAACCTCAATGTATCAACATGAAAATTCGACTGTAATCTCTCCTAAACCTTCGTACTTTATTGATGTTTTTTTATTTATATCTAATTGCATTAGACCGTTATAAGAGCCGGTAATAAAGATATGTCCTGCTTTTAATTCAAACCCATTTTCCGTTAAAAAGTTAATAGCCCAATATAAAGGAAGCTGCGGCAAACCTGCAGGATGCGTCCCCGCATAGCTTTGGAAATCTTCGCCCTGTTTAACATCAATATTTATATCACTGCTCTCATATGCTTTTTTAACGTCTACTTTAGGGCCTAAATATACACCTTGATTAGATAATCCATCGGCCAATTTTTCATAGTGTGTTGCTTGATAACCCTCTGGAAATCTGTTCTGAATAAGCTCCAACGCTAAATGGGCGCTACCAATAGCATTATCTATTTCCTCATTTTTATATTCTTCATAGCTTGCTAGGTCTTTGTTTAGCACAAATGCAATTTCTGGCTCAATGAGCGCTTTATTATTTTTTGTAAAAAGAGCACAACGTTCCATAGATTTAACCGGTGCATGCAAAAGCGGCGCGAGAGTAATCGTGCCATCACCTGATGGAAGCATACATTTCCAACCATACACTTTTTGATTATTTAGCTTAATCATCAACTTCTGAACTGCTAAAACGTCGTCTATAGAATTAAGTGTTATATCTGATGATAAGTCAGGTATCGCAATACCTTGCTCTCTTTTATTTAGTAAATGCTTAGCGATATGTTCAAGCAAGATTGAGTTATCCACTGTAGTTCCTTTTTTTGCTATTGAAAGTAATTTGCATAGCAATAATAACAGTGTTCTTGACAATTAAACATATGATGTTTAGATTTGTCGAACGTTATTCTTTTGCGAATTTACTTCTTGTTAAATGAGTAAACTCTCAAAGGTTGAACTTTATCTGACGACACAACACACAAATATATGGAGATCACTATGCGTTCAAAGAAAAAAATTGCACTCGGTGTTTTAGCCGCTCTCTCAAGCTGTTCATTTGCTCAAGCTGCTACAAACGATAAAGTAAAAGACGATACTGAAGTCATTGTTGTAACGGGTGTTCGTTCAAGTCTAGAGGCCGCATCATCTCTAAAACGTTACAGCGATAGTGTTCAAGATAGTATTGTTGCTGAGGATATTGGTAAGTTTCCCGATCAAAATGTGGCTGAGTCTTTACAACGTGTTCCTGGCGTTTCAATTAACCGTGTAAATGGTGAGGGCTCAAAAATAACCGTTCGTGGTTTTGGCCCAGAATTTAACGTTGTTACATTAAACGGGCGCACATTAGCTACTTCTGAAATTGGTCGCTCGTTTGATTTTCAAGTATTAGCAGCTGAGCTAATATCGGGTGCTGATGTCGTTAAGTCACCTACAGCTAAAACGCCTGAAGGCAGTATTGGTGCTTATGTCAACGTTAAAACAGCACGCCCATTAGATAATCCTGGATTACATGTACTTGGCTCTATAAATGCCAAATACAGTGAACTTTCTGGCGAGACGAGTCCTGAATACTCTGCGTTATTTAGCAATACGTTTGCTAATGAAACATTTGGTTTTAATATTGCCCTTTCACAACAAAAAAGTGATAACCGATACGATTCAATGGGTACAACCCGTTGGTTATTACTCAATAATGAGCCGGGAGTTATTGAAGGCGATATTCATAATTTAGATGGCAATGTGGTTACACCAACTATGCTTCGCCATGCCGGGCGAATTGAATACGCATTAGGGCAAGAGCATCGCGAACGTACAGGCATTAATACCAGTTTTCAGTGGGCACCAGATTCAACTTTTACAAATACCTTTGATTACATGTATACGGATCTCTCAGTAGAAACTCAAACTCAAGGTTTGCAAGCCGGCTTACAGTATCCTAATTGGCGAAATGTGGTTGTATCAGACAACGGTACTATTTTATCAGGCACTAAGTTTTCGGGTAAAACACTGGGCGGAACTGGTGAAAATGTTGATTTTAGAATTGATGGTTTATTTCAAGAGCTGGAGTCAAAATCAAAAACACAGGCATTTGGGTTTAATTCTGTAAAAGAATTTGATGTATTAACGCTTGAGTTTGATATAAGCCATTCAACATCAAAATCAACGCCGCGTAGCGACTTATTAGTTCCTAATTATATTTCACCGGAGCGAAACGACAGTTTAAATTTTGATTTTAGAAACACTGATACCGTTAATTTAGACACAACCATTGATTATGCTTCGCCGACAAGCGTGAGAGCACATTGGAATCAAGTTTCACATTACGAATTAGAAGACACTATTACGGAGCTGCAAACAAAAGGGAAATACTTACTCGATTTAGAGTTTGCTGAAAGCCTAACCTTAGATTCAATCGATTTTGGTATTGCGTATTCAGATCGCGAAAAAGTAAGGGATCGCTTTGAAACATTCCATGAAGATAACTGTGGTTTAGTAGCACCGAATGCCGATATTTGTGGCGAACTTAGAGATATGCCTGATGACATATTTTCAGCAAGTCCCTATTCAGATTTTTTAAGTAGTGAGCCAGGTAATTTTCCGCGTGACTTTTTGTTTGCTGATATAAATAAATACCATAGCGCTATTCGTGATATGACCAAAAATCCAAATTGGCCAAACGAGCAATATAACGAAATCGCATCATCAAGCGTCACCGAAGAGAAAATAAGTGCTTATTCGCAGTTTAATCTCAGCGGCTTAATTGGTGATTACGATTGGCGCGGTAATGTGGGAGTCCGTTATGTAAAAACGGATACAAGCTCAAGCGGTTACGGTAAAAGGCGCCTAGGTTATACGGGCGAGCTTGATAATGGCCAACCTTTATTAGTTGTTGATTACACAGACTCAGGAAGCCTTAAAGCCAAAAATAGTTACACTAACTGGTTACCTAGCGCTAATTTTAGTATTAATTTAAGTGATAACTTATTGGTAAGAGCCGCAGCGGCTAAAGTTATGTCGCGCCCTGCCATTGACGACATTGGCGTACAAACAACGTATACCGATATGCAAGCAGGTAGCTTTTCTCAAACAGGTGGCAATCCTTATTTAGCACCCTATAAGGCTAATCAATACGATTTATCTTTTGAATATTATAGTGATAGCGGCGATTCTTACGCGGTTAACTTTTTCAAAAAGGATATATCTAGCACAATTGCACAAATAACTTATCTAGATAATACGCCTGATATTTGGGATGGGTCGCAATATGTTGATTCATCAGTCAGTATTGATGGATACGGCAATGTAAACGAAACTATTAATACTAAACAAAACCAATCAGGCGGCTCAATTACTGGAGTAGAACTTGCTGTACAACATAATATGGATTATTTACCGAGCTTTTTAAATGGCTTAGGTGTGCAAGCAAACTATACATGGGCTGATACTACAAATAAAAACACACAAAAAATAGAGCTTCCAGGTGTGACCGACCCAGGTGATAAATTAGAGGGATTTGCCGAAAACTCTTATAACATTGTTGCCTACTACGACAAAAATGCATTTCAAGCGCGTTTAGCCTACAACTGGCGAGATGACTTTTTAAGTAGCCGAGCTGGTATACGCAGTGGTGGATTACCAGAGCATACTGCGGCTTATGGTCAGCTCGACTTTAGTATGTCTTATGCGGTTAACGATAACTTTACGCTAACAGGCGAAGCAATAAATATAACTGATGAACGTACCTATCAATATGCCGATGTAAAAGAGCGCGTTATTAATACCCAATATACTGGTCCGCGTTACCGTATAGGTATACGCGCTAAGTTTTAACGCTTTATTGAAATAACCCAAATTGCTATAAAGATCGCTCATCAGCGATCTTTATTATATTCCCACTATGTCAGTTTTAAACATATAAACAACGATTAAAATTAGTTACCACTCCCCCTATTTTGTGCACATTACATTGACCAGTCAAACATAATATGTTTATATTAAAGATATGAGCGAACTTATATATTACGACCTAAAACAAACATCAGGAATGGCAGCAAGCCTTTCTGTTCAAGTGGCTAAAGAAATTGGCAGACGCATTGTGTCTGGATCATTTGAAGCCGGCAGTTTAATTGATGATGAAGATGCACTCGCTAAACGCTACCAAGTAAGCCGTGTAGTAGTACGCGACGCGGTAAAAATCTTGGTAAGCAAAGGCCTACTTGATGTACGCAGAGGTATTGGTACGCGTGTACTACCTCGTGATAGATGGAATATGCTAGACGATGACGTATTAGCATGGCATTTGTCAGCACCACCTAATCGTAAATTTTTAGAGCAATTAATGGACGTGCGCCTAGCCTTTGAGCCAAAAGCAGCACGTTGGGCAGCTGAACGTGCGCGCCCTGAGGATTTAATTGAAATTGCAGCCGCATGCGAGCGCATGGCTAAAACAGATAACAGCGTAGAAGATTTTATTATTGCTGATTCTTTATTTCATAAGGCCATTATAAAAGCAGCGCAAAATAGCTTTTTAGCTTCTATGGAAGGCGTTATTTATTCTGCACTTTTAGTTAGTATTAAAGTAACAAATAAAGACCCGCGCGATAACGGTGCATCTATTCCGTTTCATCGTGAAGTGTACGAAGCCATTGCTGCAAAAGATGGCGATAAAGCCGAATTTCTCACCGAAAAACTCCTAAAAGATGCCAGCTTTCGTCTTTCTGCGACAGTAAATAACAAATAGCCATTGTTTATTGTCGCAAATTCATATAAATAGTACGTATAAATAAATAATACGGACACTAAGATACTATGAGCGAATTAACATACTACGATCTAAGACGCAGCAGTGCCATGTCACCTAGCTTACCGGTACAGGTAGCTAAAGAATTAGGCCGTAGAATTGTTGCTGGCACATATACTCCTGGCACACTGATTGATGATGAAAACCGTTTAGCTGAACGTTTTCAAGTAAGTCGAGTTGTTGTTCGTGATGCAGTAAAAATTCTTGTTGGTAAAGGGCTTTTAGATGTACGCAGAGGCATTGGCACTCGCGTAAAAACCCGTGATAACTGGGCGTTGCTTGACGACGATGTTCTTGCGTGGCATTTAAGCGCCCCACTTAATCCTGAGTTTTTAACTCAATTAATGGAATTTCGTTTAGCATTTGAGCCCAAAGCAGCCAGTGTTGCAGCGCTTCGCGCAGAGCCTGAAGATATTAAAGCCATTGAAGATGCATTAAATGAAATGCAAAGCTCGGTAAGCGATTTAGATAAGTTTGTTATTGCTGATGCACATTTTCATGGCGCTATTTTACGCGCTTCTCATAATGAGCTATTTATTTCGATGGAATGCGTTATTTTTTCAGCGTTGCTTGTGAGTATTAAAGTAACAAACCAAAGTGCACAAAGTAATCATGCTTCTATTCCGTTTCACAGAGAAGTATTTGATGCTATTGCCACCGGTAATAGCGAAAAAGCACAAGCCCTTACAGAAAAGCTTTTAGCTGATGCTAAATCAAATTTAGCTAAGTTAATGGATATTTAATTTATTTTAAATAGCACCGCTAACTCATCATTTATTGTGAGAGGAATGATGAGTAGCGATGCAAGCACAACAACGTTTTATCGCAATTTTATTAAAAATTAATTAAAGATAATATTCAGCATAATTTTTAGCATTAGTCGTAAATTCTTCTAAACCCATTCCTGATTTATACAAGCCGCTTCCTAAACCAAAACCCGATGCCCCAGCATTAACAAATTCATCCTGGTTTTGAGGCGATACACCGCCCACAGGGTAAATATCAATACCCGAAAGCACTGTTGTAATTGCTTTTAAGCCTTTTGGGCCAGCTGTATCTGCTGGAAATAACTTAAGCGCGTCGGCACCAGCATGCAGTGCAGCAAAACCTTCAGTGGGTGTATAAAATCCTGGTACGCTGTATAATCCTTTTAATTTACTATAACGGATCACCTCTACATCGCTATGCGGCGATATAATAATACGCCCACCCGCTTCAATTACCTGATCAACTTCGTCTTTAGTAACAACCGTGCCCGCGCCAATAATGGCTATATCTGCGTATTTATCACTTAATAACTTAATACTTTTTAATGCCTCAGGAGAATTAAGTGGCACCTCAATAACGCGGTAACCAATATCAATAAGTACTTTTGCATAATCAAGCACTTCATTTGGTGTAATACCGCGTAAAATAGCAATCAGTGGTAGTTGCTTCATAGCATGAGTTAACGTAATTAATGACATAATTGAGTTTCCTTTTTAGTTAAAAGACCGGCCTGTACAGCTAGTGTAAACATGCCTTTAGTAGATGCCGTAGCACTGTTTAAAATAGAAGAAGTGAAGCCGAGTTCTTTTAATGCTTCACAATAGAGAGTGTTTAAACTTGAGTTACCAATTAAATAAACATGCTTAATGTCGTTTAGCTTACTTTTAATACCCGCAAGCTCAGCGCCAATAAGTAAACCAGATAAGTAACTAGGTACGTTTTGCAGCGTTAATTGTTTATCTAGCTTTAAAGTACGCGCACTAAATAATGCACTTAATAAACTGCTCTGAACTTGACTAACACCAACGCCTTTTAAAAAACTTGGCATATCTGTTGGTGTTTTATCTAGTGACTCTAGCCCTTCACCTAAAATGCTTTGTTTAGTCAATAAATCAAACATTTCGCCGGTCATGAACGTACTAAGACTTGTAATAACCGTTTTTTGGTCAGTATCTTTTGCAACTTGAACCCACTTAGAGTGAGTACCGGGTAGGCAAAACATAGTCTCACTCAATGTTTGATTACTTAGCTCACCCGCTGTTTGCTCTACATCTAATACAGCGCCAAATACTTGTACTTCTTCACCGCGCATTACATCGCATACATTATTTTCCATAACGTATTTAACACCCGGCACAATACTAATTTGTAAGCCTGCTTTATTATTTGCTTTACAAAGGTTTACGCTCATACTACCGAGATTAGCTGGCGCATTTACATAGCCTGTATCTTGCCAACCTATAGCACCGCCTACCATACCCGCCATAATAATCGGCATTTTATGCTTTGATAACCAGCCTGATATATAACTAAGTAATACGGTTTCTAAACAGTCATTTTTAATACAAAGTACGCCCTGTTCACCATTAACAGTATCTAAAATGCTGCCTTTGCCATCGACTAAAAAAGCTCTAAAGTTAGAGCTTCCCCAATCAACCACAATTAATGCTGGTAAGTTGCTTTTGTTATCGCTCATAAGCCTTGCCCTTATTTATTAAATTGATACTTCGTAATGTTTAATAAAATCAAGGTCGGGCTCAATACCAAGGCCTGGACCTTGTGGTAGCGCAACTGTTCCGTTGTTATTTTTAACTTGCTCGTTAATATTTAGAGACTCTTGCAATAACTGCTCTCTAAATAAGTTTGGCGTTGTATCGTACTCAAGCATAGGTTGTACTGGGTGTGCAGCACCTGGTAAATCAGGTAACGCAGCTAATAAATGTAGATTAGTACCTACCGCAATAGCCGAACCCCACACATGGTTTATAACAGGCACAAAATGCGCGTGTGCCATAGCTAATACTTTTTGATATTCGGTAATACCACCGAGCGCACACACTTCTGGCTGGAGTAAATCAACGCAGCGGTTTTTAATTAAGTCTCTAAAGCCCCAGCGGGTAAATTCGGCTTCGCCACCGGCAATGCTCATATCAAGTGCTTCACATAAATCGCGATAGCCTTGATGATCCTCTGGTGCAACCGGTTCTTCAAACCAGTACACGCCTAAATTTTGCAGCTCTCGACCTAGCGGAATAGCTTCGCGCGCTGTATATGCATGGTTAGCGTCAACCATTAAGCGCATATCGCGGCCAATACCTTTACGTACAGCTTCAACAAGCTTTATATCGCGGTCTGGCGAAAGGCCTATTTTCATTTTCATGGCCGTAAAGCCCATTTCTTTAATGCGTTGGCTTTCTTCGGTAAAGCGCTCTTCCAGGTTTGGAAATTTTTGTAGCATCATGCCGTAACCATAAGCCGGAATGCGGTCTCTAAAAGCCCCCCCTAGTAACTTATAAACGGGTTGATCTAAAAATTTACCTGCAATGTCCCACAGAGCAATATCTACACCAGATAAAGACTGAATAGGCATGCCTTTTTGGCCATGATCGCGCAGTAAGTTATAAACTTTATGCCAAATCACTTCTCTGTCGAGTGGGTCCATGCCCAAAATCATAGGCTGAATTACATGCTCAACAATTGTTTTATTGGCAAACGCAACGCCGCCACCGCCAAAACATTCGCCCCAACCTGTAATACCGATATCCGTACGAACTTCAACTAAATGTGCGGTACGTTTAGCGTAATACTGCTGCGAATAACCAAGTTCTTCTTCTAGGTCGTACTGTAAAACGTGGCTAATAATTTGTGTGATTTTCATAGTCTGTTCCTTAAACCTTTAACGCGCGAGAAACACGTTTATATGCAAGGTAGTCATCTAAAGCTAACAACGAACAATCAACACCCACGCCCGATTGCTTAATACCAAAATGAGGTAAATTAATGCTGTATTTAATGCCGTTTACTTGTACTTCGCCAAAGCGTAAATGTTTTGCAAAGTAAGAAATAGTCTCTTCGTTACTACTAAAAATAAATGAACTTAAACCAGCGTCCGTGTCATTTGCATCGCTAAGTACCTGTTCGTTATCACTAAACGTAATAATACTAATAACAGGGCCAAATATTTCGTCTTTGTATAGATTCATGCTCGAATCTACATTTGTAAGTACGGTTGGTTCGTAAAAATACCCATTAACGCCTGTAGGTTTTTTACCACCTAATTGCAATTGTGCGCCTTTTTGCTGTGCATCTTTAACTAGTTCATCAATACGTTGCCATGAGCTAGCATCCATAACAGGGCCCATATCAATGGCCTCGTTTTTATCAAAACCAACTTTTACTGCTTTTGCACGAGTAAGTACTTTTTCAATAAATTCATCAGCAACGCTTTCGTGTACAAATACACGATTTGGGGTAACACAAATTTGCCCTGCGTTGGCAAACTTAACGCCACAAATCACATCGGCTGCGTTATCTAAATTTGCATCGCTACATACAATGGCAGGTGCATTACCACCAAGCTCCATTGAATAACGCTTGATTGACGTAGCACCTGTTGCAATTACATGCTTACCCACATTAGTAGAACCAATTAAAGTAAGTACAGAGGGAATAGTTGACGCTGAAATAGCATCGCCTACGGTGCTATCTGTGCCCGAAAGTATGTTAACCACACCTGCTGGCAAGCCGATTTTTTCACATAATTCGCCTACAGCATAAGCAGACAAAGGCGTTTTGCTTGACGGTTTTACTACAAGCGGACAACCCGCAGCCATTGCTGGCCCTAATTTATAAGCCAAATTTAATAATGGAAAATTCCATGCTAAAAATGCAGCCGCTACACCAACAGGCTCACGCGAAAGAACGTGGCTGTGTGTACCTTCATTATCTTTTAATTCTTCATCGGCGATATTAACAATGGCATCAGCGTAAAAATTAAGGCTATCAACTAACATTTGAAAGTCGTCAGCGGTTGACTGCCATGGTTTAGCCATTTCTAAATGTACGCATTCACGTAAGTGTTGCTCGTTTGCAATTACTGCATCACGCAGTTTAAGCATCCATTGAGCACGCTCTGTTGCAGGCGTTGTTGACCAACTTGAAAATGCTTCTTGCGCAGACTCTAAGGCCATGTTTGCTTCATTAATACCTGCAGCCGAAATTTCGCCTACAACTTCGAGTGTTGCAGGATTAATAATTTCGGTCGTTGCGTCACTCGTTATTAATTTTCCACCAATATACAGTTGTTTAGAAAGCATTCTGTCGCTCCATTATTATCTACAACACCCTAAGGGCTAAATGACTAAAGTAAGACACACAGGCCTTAATACATAATAACTATTTAAACATATGATGTTTGATTGAGCAAACACAAAATACATTTAGTTAACAAAAAAACTCATATGCCAAGATTTATGAGCATTGCCTTTAATTAAGCCCTCCTCTTCACTCGCCATGGCTTTGTGTAAAGAATCGCTATTGCCTATACAAGGTTCTATCCCAAGTACAAAAGGGGGTAGCTGCTCATTGGCAGACCAACCGTTGTAATTAAACCAAAGCCCTAAGTGACTTATGTTTGTTGATGAAAATTCAAACCCGCAGCTTTGCTGAGCTTTATCATCAACCAGTTTTACAATTATACTTTGATCTTTATGAGTGCCCGTATTTAAGTGTTTGCTAAAAACCTTACTTGCAAAACCACTGTTATAGGGCATAACTTTATTTAGCGGCGGGACTTTAGTTGAGCACTCACTCCAGTTAATAAAGGCACTATTAACGTTATAAAAATGACTTAGCCCTTCATCAACTTTAAACTCCATATGTTTGTTATTTATTAAAATACGCATCTCTGGTTTTATGGCAAAAATAGGATGCGCTGACCAAACAAAAGGGAGATTGTGAGTTGTGTTATTTTTTACGTGGTAATCAACAAGCAGCCGCTTACTGTGTTTTTTTAAGGTAAACGTTCTTATAAATGTAAAAGTAGAGTCAAAAACCTCAGCTTGTAAGCTAAGTATTATCTCTTCATCGCTAATATGGGTATTAGTTATTTGCCATGCTTGGCACCACAACTCACCATGATCATGTGAAAAATGTGTTTTATTGGGGATATGTTCGTACAGCTGAGGAGAAATACCCGGAAAACATTCATCCCAACCACCGCTATCATGCTCAGAAAAGTCATTATTTTTTGCAGGTTTTAAAGTGATTTGTTTATCGTGAGCAAGCCACTCTCTATTGTGTTTTAAGCTTACAATAGAGATGACTTTTGCACCCAACTGAGGAATAACTGTAATAGCAAGCTCACTATTTTTTAGCAAAATAGCCTCAAAACCATGAGCCTTACAGTGTGTTAAGTTAAGCACTTTAATCGTGATAAATTACAGAACGGCCACCATCAATGATTAAGCTTTGCCCTGTCATAAAACTCGAATCTGAACTGGCTAAAAACACGGCTGGGTAAGCAATTTCTTCAGTTGTTCCATTTCGTTTTAGAGGATGTACATCGCCCATTGCTTTGCGTGAAGCTTGCGGATCGTCTGTTTGCTCCCACGACTTAAACGCCATAGGTGTTTCTATCATGCCTGGGCACAATGCGTTTACTCGTATGTTGTGCTTTGCGTATTCAACGGCTAAGTTTTTAGTTAACCCTATAACCGCATGTTTAGTTACCGCATACGGAAAATACCCCGGTACAATTTTATAAGAATGTACAGAACCTACATTTATAATACTGCCACGGCCTAACTCTTTCATATGCTCAAGTACGGCTACAGCACACTGCCACATACCTTCAACATTAACCGCAAAGCTATCACGCCACATTTGTGGCGTAACGTCATCTACGTTTCGCCCGGGGCTAATTAAAGCCGCGTTATTAACTAAAATACTGGGCTTGCCGAGCTCATTAACTACTTTTTCAACCATGTTTTTTATAGCCGTTTCGTCGCTAATATCGGTATGAGCAAAAATAGCATCAAACCCTTTGCTTTTTAGCTCTGCTACAACACTTTCACCCATTTCTTTATTTATATCAGCAACACACACTTTAGCGCCTTGCTCACAAAATACGCGTGCTACTGTTTTTCCAATTCCATCGGCTGCGCCAGTGACAATAGCAACTTCGTTTAATAATCGTGATGACATAGTTATATTCCTTATTTATTGAGCCCAGGGACCAAATCGCGTTCAATGGCCTCAATAGACTTGCCCTTAGTTTCGGGAAGTATGAATGCCATAACAATGCAGCCTACAATAGCGACGCCTCCGTAATATAAAAACGTATTTGCTGCGCCCATGTTCTCTAATTGCCAAGGGAAAAACTGCTGAATACTCCAGCTAGAAATACTCTGTACTAAGGCGGCAAAGGGTAGCGCAACACTGCGTACTCGGCTTGAAAATATCTCCGAGAATATCACCCACATTATTGGCCCTATCGACATATTAAAGGCGGCTAAAAATGCGAATAATCCAAATAAAACATACGCAGGACTAATATTTATAGAAGCATTAATAATTGCACCGGTAACAACTGGTAGCTCTTTTTTACTGTAAATAGTGGCTAGATCTGCTTTTAGCGCAACATCAGTGCTGTATATTTTATTTTCGAAAACGTGCAGCTTTGTAATATCTACTTTTTGCTCTGCAACTTTGGTTATTGCTTCACTGTTGAGTGAGTACGTGGCATTTTCAAAACCATACCAAATTGATACATGCGCAACAGCAATAAGCAGTAAACCGGTAATAGTTAATGTTCTTCTGCCAAGTTTTTCAACAAAGAATATGGCGACCAATGTAAATAATACAGATACCGCACCAAGTACTATTGTTTGTAAAAAAGAGTTTTCGACGCTCATACCTATTTGTTCAAACACGGTAGGTGCATAAAACAATACGGCGTTCATGCCGGTTGCGCCCTGCACTACCGCGTAACATACAGCAAGTAGCACAACAAAACGCATAGGCTTACTAAACAATACTTTAAGTTGCTCTAGTGCACTGTTTTTTGAATCTTCTTGAATGGTTGCTTTAATATCATTAAGTACTACTTCGGTATCGGCGTTATTGATCCCCATACCTTTGAATACAGCGCGTGCTTCTTCATCACGTTTTTTGCTCATTAACCAGCGCGGCGATTCAGGAATCGTCATTAATAACGAAAACCAAATAATATTAGGCACAATTTCAAAGCCAAGCATATAACGCCAAATATTGGCTTCATTTAACCATTCAATTGAGCCCATGTTTTTAACAAAAAAGTAATTAACAACAAACGCAAATAAACTACCTAACGTTATAAGCAACTGATTAACTGATACAAATTGGCCGCGTTTATTAGCGGGTGCAATTTCACCAATATACATAGCTGAGACAGTTATAGAGGCAAATGCGACCCCTCCTATAAAGCGTCCAACAACCAGCATGGGGTAACTTACCGCAAAAGCAGAAATAACCGTAGAGAGTGAATATGTTAAAGCAATGCCAATAAGTACCTTTTTACGACCAAATTTTTGGCATAAAGTACCTGTAAAAAATAGTGCGATGATTACGCCAACAATGGCGCAACCCACTACATTACCTGTTTGTAAACTGGTTAGCTCAAACTGCGAACTAACATAGCGTAACGCCCCCGATATATTGGCCGCGTCTAGGCCAAATACAAATCCGCCAAATGCTGCAATGAGGGAGTACTTAATTGCTTTTGTTGATTGTGTGTGTGTGTCTTTCAATGTATTACCCTTAGTTTTATTTTTATACTTTTACTGTGTTGGTAATGAGTGCTCTACAACATATAAAAGAATAACATTGATAGAATTAGTAAAAACAATATAAACATATGATGTTTATATGTGCAATGTGTTTTTCCTCTCACATCTAATTAATGTAAGAGGAAAAAACACAAAATTAATATTTAAAGTGAATACGTAAAATTAAAAGCCGTCTATTTTAACGCAAGGCTCAAATACACCTTTTACCGCATTTTTAAATGCAAGCGTAGCGCCGTGAGGTATAGCATTAAATGGGGTATCTTCTAGGCCACATTGTGCTGACGTTACGTAAAGTGTTGTACCATCGTCGCCAAACGCTGGGCATGTAGGGCGAGGTGTTTGAGTCGCTAAGCTTTGAATTACCTTAGCTTCGGGCGATATGCAATCTACACGTGCGCCATCCCAAAGTGCAATCCACATGTTGCCTTCGCTATCAATTACAGCGCCATCAGGTGATACAGCTGAGCTCGAATAGTCAAAAAACAACACACTTTCTCCTATTGGCGTACCCGTAAGTGAGTCGACGTCAAATCGGTAAATTTTTTGCGTTTTTGAATCTGCGTAATAAGCTCTAGCACGCGACTTATCAAAACAAATACCATTGGGTATGGTTAAATCACTAACAACTTGAGTAAGTACGCCGTTGTGAAAACGATATATTGCCCCTTCGTTTTCGTGAGCATCGCCGTGCATTGTGCTTATCCAAAACCCACCCCACGGATCGGCACGCCCATCGTTACTGCGGTTGTCAGGTTTATCTGCTTCAACGCTGCACAAAAAAGTTTGCTTATGCGTGCTGGTATTATAGGTATTTAGGCCTTTATCACTTGCTAGTAATAAGGTTTCATTGTTTACCCAAGCCAGAGCGGTAACCATATCATCTAAGCGTTGCTCAACTTTATGGTCGCCTTTTTTGCTGTGCAAAATATGGTTTGGAAAATCAACCCAATAAAGCGTTTGTGTGATCGGGTGCCACAAAGGCCCCTCGCCTACAAAATTTAGTGTGCTGTCAAAAACAGTCGCTGTAAGTGTATTCATTTAATTCTCTAAACTAGTTACCAGTTAGTATGTGAACCATCACGCTTTGATAAATGCGGTGCTTCGGTTTCTACAGGGGTTGCCAATCTAAACGCGGCTTCATTCACTTCAACACCTAAACCAGGTACTTCAGGGATAGTAAACTTATTGCCTGTTAACACATGCTGCTTAGGAAAAAGAAGTGGATCATGGGCGCCAAACTCACTAAACGGGCCTTGGTGCGTTTCCATTAAGCCTAAATTTGGTAGCGCTGCTGCAAAGTGATTTGTGGCTGCTGTACACACAGGGCCAAGCGGGTTATGTGGCATAACATCGATATAATGTGCCTCAGCCCAACCAGCCACTTTCATTGCTTCTGTTAAGCCACCAATGTTACACACATCTACACGTAAATATTGAGTAAGCCCTTGTTCTATATAAGGCTTAGCTGCCCATTTAGAACTAAACTCTTCACCAATAGCAAAAGGAATATGCGTTAAAGTACGCAGCGTTTTATACGCATCAGGAGATTCATGACGAATCGGTTCTTCAATAAAATCAAGTGTATCGGGCTTTAAACGTTGGCAAAACGAAGCTGCCTCAGCCACGCTTAATCTGTGGTGGTAATCAATACCGAGTGTAATATCAGGCCCGAGTACTTTACGCAGCTCATTTAAGCAACGCGCTGTGCGCGTTATAGATTCTTGTGGTTCAAAAAACACAGGGTCGTCAAAACGACTCGGTATCACTCTTATTGTTGTCCAACCTAGCGCTATAAGTGCTTTTGCTTCTTTAACTAAATCGTCAAATTTATCCGGATCGGCCTCTGTATAACAACACGCAAAGCACGCTATGTGCTCGCGTTGTTTGCCCCCTAACAACTGATAAACAGGCACTTGTAGTGACTTACCTAAAATATCATAAAGAGCAATATCAATGGCTGAAATAGCAGCCGTAATTACACGGCCCCCTTCAAAATAATGGCTGCGGTATAGCTCTTGCCAAATACGGCCAATTTTACGCGGATCTTGCCCTTTCAAAAATCCAGCAAAGTGATGTATCGCGCCAATAACTGCTTGCTCTCGATTTGATAAGCCCGATTCGCCCCAGCCAACTATGCCACATTCGGTTACTACTTTTACTAATAGCTGATTACGTTTCCCTACGCAGCCTAAAAGCGCTTCAACAGATTCTATTTTCATTATTATTACCTATGCGTTATTAAGGTTGAGTTGCTGGTAAACGGTATTTATCCATGCGGTCTATATCGTATTTTTCGTATTTTCTTTTTAATAACCAGCGCGGACGCTCTAACGTTAATTCCCATTCAAACAATGATTTAAACATAGTTTTAACACGTTCAGGATTTTTTGCTGCTAAATCTGTTTGTTCACTAATGTCTGTGCTTAGGTCGTATAGCTCTGCAGGTCTGTCTGGGTAACGAATAAGTTTCCAATCGTTATCGCGTATTACAGCTCTGTTTTCTTTTTTCCAGTACATCACTTTATGTGGGCGTGCTGTGTTTTTACCTTGAATATAAGGGAGTAAATCAACGCCATCAATATCATTACCTAACGCCTTACCTTGTGCGGCACTGTAAAAAGTAGGCAGTAAATCTAGTGTGCTTACTGGGTAGTCGTAAGTCGAACCTGGTTTAATATATTTTGGCCAACTAATTAAGAATGGTACACGAATGCCCCCTTCTAACTGGTTTGATTTAGTCCCTGCAAGTGGTGCATTATTTGAGGCGTTTTTATCAGATGGGCCACCGTTGTCGTTTGAAAAAACCACAATAGTATTGTCATCTAAGCCTAGCTCTTTAAGTTTATCAAGTACATAACCACTGGCTCTGTCTAACCCTAGGGTCATTGCAGCAAGCTCTTTACGTTTACCCGTTAAGTTTGGAAACTTAGCTAAATCTTTAGGATCTGATTCAAGCGGAGTGTGTACCGCGTTAAAAGCTAGGTAGATAAAAAAGGGTTCATCTTTGTTTTGTTCAATGTATTTAGCGGCTTCTTTACCTAACTCGTCGGTTAAGTACTCTTTTGGCTCTTCGTAATTACCAAAGTCGCGTTCTAATTTTTTATCAAAAAAATGTTTGTTTCCATTTTTCATTTCTTGTTCTGAATAGTTAAAGTAGCTTCTGTCGCCACCTCTAAACCCTAAAAAAGTATCAAAACCACGTTTTAAAGGATGAAACCTGTCGGCGTCACCTAAATGCCACTTACCAAATACTGCTGTTTTATAGCCCTGCTCTTTAAGATAATCGCCCATTGTTTTTTGATCTAATGGCAAGCCCATATCTGCACCTTTAAGTGCTGAGTTATCGCTCATAAAACCTGGTACGTTAATTTCTTCGTAACCAAAACGTTGCTGGTACTTACCCGTCATTAAACCTGCACGTGAAGGACCGCAAGTCGAATCACTTACGTAACCTTGAGTAAAACGAACACCGCTTTGGGCAAGTTTATCTAAATTAGGTGTTTTAAGCTGCGTACTACCTTGAAAGCCAAAATCACCAAAACCTGCGTCATCAGCAAAAATTAAAACAATATTAGGTTTTTCTGTTTGTGCTTTTGCCATTGCATTAGCACTAACGCAAAAGCCTAAACATACAGAAAGAAGAACAAGTAGCTTATTCATCACAGTTTCCTATTTAATATAATAGTTAAGCACATAGCTAAAAATATTAATTACACCATAGCTAACATATTGGTTATATTAGACTATTACGGATAGTTAATTTAATGGTTGAGTTGTAAATAATGCGTTTATAAATCACAATATCGCTACACTAAACAAAACATAACAATATTGCAAACATATGATGTATGATATTTTGAAATTAATTTTTCAATTTCTCACTATTACTTAAGCCTAATAACATTGTCAGTTTAAAGGCAAAGCCTATTTACTGTGTGCTTAGCTGCGGCCTGTTATTTAATTTTAAGTATGCATTGGTGTGCTATTAAAGGTGGATTCTAAAATGATAAATATAAAAAACAGCCTTTTTGTTGTTCTTTTTTTATGCAGCTGTTTTTCAGCGATTGCAAATGATGAGTGCCAGTCTTGTCATCAACAACAAACCCATGATTGGAAACAGTCAGACCATGCAAACTCAATGGCTTTAGCCAATAAAGATACCGTGCTTGGTGATTTTAATAATATAACCGCGACCCATTTTTCTCAAAAAGCCGTGTTTTATAAAGAAAAAGAGGCCTTTTTAATTGATTTGACCGAGCAAGGTACAAAAAAAACGTACACCGTAAG
>NZ_WTLA01000049.1:0-9008 GCF_011378845.1 Pseudoalteromonas sp. Z9A4 | reverse complement strand
GTGTAGCATTTGCTATGTGAAAGTAGGACATTACCAGGCTTCAAATTGTAGAAAGCCCGAATCTAACGATTCGGGCTTTTTTACGTCTGAAGAAAAGTAAAATACGTGTAATTAATGCGCACTCACATCAACACGCATCACGTAGGTCGGGCGAGCGTAGCGACTCCCGACGCTAAAATCATAAAATATCTCCACCCGTAAAAAGTGTAGCATTTGCTACGTGACTCTCTACCGCTATGGGCACTACGACATTCTACTGTGTAGCGCACCGACTTGACATTGTAGAGATCTCGGTACTAGCCGAAAAGTAAGCTTTGATTTAATTTCTATAATAAAATCTGTAAACTAACTAACTTATACACATTTCACTTACTTTGCTTGTTAATTAACGGCATGAATACTAAGATGAATTTATTATCTTAGTATTGTAATAAAGGCACAGGGCTTCCATTAATGAACTATCAACCTTTTATAGATGACTCTGCATCGCTGATTGAATTTACGCGTATTTATCTTGCTATTTTTTATACGTTTGTAGCAGCTTTTTATACGTACAGGATTATTTATAAAAACCGAACTACACCTTCTGGCGTTATTTTTCCTGGAGAAAAATTCTGTATTAGTTGGTGGAACCATATGGCATTTAAATTTTTTAGAGCTGCTATTTGGTTCGTATGCGTTGTAAGGGTTTTTATTCCTGAGTTGGATGGCTACTTAATATTGTTTGAGCCCTTAAATGGTTGGCCTGGGGTGATGTTTGGTAATGTATTATTGAGTGCAGGTTTTATTTTAACGATGTTTGTGCATTTTAATATGGCATCCCTTTGGCGTTCAGGAATTGATCCTAGTGGGCCAAAAGAGCTTAAGACAACGGGGCTTTATGAGTACTCGCGCAACCCAATGTATTTAGGTGTTGCAGCTGCTCAGATTGGTTTCTTTTTAGCGCTGCCAAGCTTGTTTAGTTTAGTTTGTTTGCTTGTAGGGTTAACTGCCCTGTACAGACAAACCGTAATAGAAGAGAAACATTTAACACAATCATTTTCAGAAGAGTATCTGCAATATAAGCAGCTTGTACCTCGTTGGCTATAAGTATAACTTAGCTTTTACGAATCTATAAATTCGCTGCTTAATAAATGTCGTTTTATTAATTTTGTAAGCTTAAAAAAACACAAAGACTACTCGTTAAATTGTAACTTGGTGCTTTATATATTTCGAAATTAATCCACTTTTAGAAATATCTTTGAAAATATGTAACCTTGTATGTAGTCGCATGCCAATTCTTTTAATAGTAAAACTGCTTTTGAGTTTCCACGCCTTTTTCAACAACCAGTACATCAGGATTATGCGCTCTAATAATGTTGCCTTTACTAGGGCGGTGTTATCATCGTTTGCTTCGATGTCTTGAATAAAATAGCGATCTATTTTTAAAATATCTAAACGCATTAAATATGCAAGCGGTTAATACCCAAACCCATCAATTGCTATATCAATTATAATCTTTCAAAAAATGGCTGAACATATGGTAGCTATAACTGCTTAAAGGTTATGTGCCTCAGACTTGAGCCTGCCAGTCTAGTTTGAATGTGTTTTGGTAGTTAGGGTTTTTTACGGGGGCACATAAGTTTAACTTTGTATTAACGCTTGTTTTAGGACGGTTATCTTTCTTTTATTGACAGTATATAGAATACTAAAATTTACTTGGTTTTGCTTAAAAGGCACCAAAGTATGATGAAAAATGAATTTATTAGCGTAGAAGAAGTACTCGATTTAATGCTTGATGCAGTGTGTGTGGTTGATAAATATGGCAGATTTATTTTTGTAAGTGCAGCGTTTGAGCAAATTTTTGGTTATACGGCAGATGAAGTTGTTGGCACAAAAATGATTAATTACGTTTACGAAGGTGATCATTATAAAACGCATAATGCCGTAACTTCGCTGTTGTCTGGCGAAATGGTGAACCCTCGCTTTGAAAACCGCTGGATGAGAAAAGATGGCCAAGTAGTTCATATATTATGGTCTGTTCGTTGGTCAGAGCAACATCAAGTAAGAATCGCTGTCGCGCACGATATAACTGAACGTAAAGTAATGGAAGATCAACTCCATTATATGGCACGGCACGATGTGTTAACTGGCCTACCAAATCGTTCTTTATTGATGAGTCGATTAGAAAAAGTAATTATTAGTGCAACCAGAGACAACACGTTTTTTTCTTTACTGTATATAGACATAAATGGCTTTAAAGCAATAAACGATACTCACGGACACGAAATTGGCGATAAGCTTTTATGCGCTATAGCAAAAAGGCTTTCAGCGTCAGTAAGACATTACGACACAGTAGGGCGTTTAGGCGGAGACGAATTTTTAATTATTTTAGATAACTTAAGTTCTAGCAACGAAACCGCCAGAATAAAAAATAAAGTCCTCACTGAGTTTAAAGCCGTCTTTAAGTTAGATGACGTATTACTAAATATTTCACCCAGTATAGGAATTGCAAACTACCCCGAGCACGGCCAAACAGATCACGAACTCATAAAGTATGCTGATCAAGCTATGTACAAAAATAAACAACGAGGCTTAGATAACGTAACCTATTTGCCTCAATAACTAAGCTGAACTATCACCTTAGGTTAAACAATAGTCACAGCGTCCTTAACTGCTGACATATTTTTTAATATGGGTTTGACAGTGCTGCGCTAAAAAATCTATAAATGTTCTTACAGCAGTTTGTTGGTAGTTCCTTGATAAATAAACTGCACAAATCATGTCCAGATGATAATGAAGGCGATTACCGTATCGGCAGTAATACATTTTTTACGAATGATGCAGGCGAAAGCAAGGTATTGGCCACTGATTATGCAACCGCAATGATTGATGAAGCGCAAAATGCGGCGCACGTAAATTAGCATATTAGTATTGCCTACTAATATGGTTACTAATCAAAAGCGTTTGATTATTTAGATATAACAATACTGGCTCACAAGGTTAAAATAATTTAATCTGAGCGTATTAATTCTTATTAAATTATTTGCCTTATGAGCCTTCTTTTTTCTCTTGCGTTAGCAAGCCTTCCTGCTTTACCAGAGCCAGTTGCTAATAATGCTGTGGCTAAAGTTACAGTACAAAACCAAACCTATTTTTTAAGCTTTATGGGGCTGGGCCGCGATAAACAATACTCGTCAGTGCATAACAAAGTGTGGGCGCTTAAAATTGGCGATTCACAGTGGCAATCTAAAACTGGTGTGCCTTCAAGCTTGCCACTAAAAGGGCGCTTAGCAAGCACCGCAGTCGGTTTAGGCGATTACGCCTATGTGTTTGGCGGCTATACGGTAGCAGAGGATCATACTGAAGTTTCAAGCCCCGACGTATACCGATACGACGTAATAAAAGATACCTACACTCATCTTGCAAGCATGCCAGTACCTGTAGACGATAGCGTAGCGCTGAGCTACAAAGCGCGTTACATTTACCTAATTAGCGGTTGGCATAACGACGGCAACGTAAACTTAGTGCAAGTGTACGACACGCAAAATAATACATGGCAACAAGCCTCGCCATTTTTAGGTGAGCCCGTATTTGGCCAAGCAGCTGCAATTAGCGATAATACCATTGTTATTTGTGATGGCGTTGAAACACAAGCTAATCCTGATTCGCGTCGCTCGTTTGCAGGTGTAGCACAGTGCTTAAAAGGCACAATAGATTCAACTAATCCACAAAAAATAGATTGGCGTACGTTGCCTCATCCAACGGGCACCGCTCACTATCGAATGGCAGCTACCAGCTATAATGGCAATATATATATGATGGCAGGCTCTAATAACCCATATAACTACAGCGCAATAGGCTACGACGGTAAACCTGCACCAGCAAGTGATCATGTTTGGCGCTTTAGTATCGAAAAAAACGAATGGCAGATTTTATCCTCAGTTGAAGTAAAGAGTATGGATCATCGTGGTTTACTTGAGCACAGCGGTGTTTTATACCGAATTGGCGGTATTGATAACAGTCAGCAAGTAAGCGCTAACGTACTCGGTTTCGAGGTTGAAAAGTGAACACCCTTTACATTACCGGGGCGGGAGTCAGCGCAGCCAGTGGTATTCCCACCTTTAGAGGGGAGGATGGTTACTGGACCATAGGCAGTAAAAATTATACGCCTATGGAAATGGCAACGCGCGCAATGTACCAAAATGCCCCTAAAGAATTTTTAGCATGGTATTACCATCGCTTTGCAACGTATCGCAACCATGGCCCAAACGATGTACACCATTGGCTAAGTGACAAAAACCTAATTACTCAAAACATAGATGGGCTTGATGGCAAAGCGGGTAATAAAAATTACATTGCTATTCATGGCAGGCTTGATCAAATGACCTTATTTCATGAGCAAGGTGAGCCAGCCACGCCACTTGCCACCCCGTGGGATATCGTAGAAGAAAGCCTCCTGCAAGAGTCTCTCTTTGAGCTATTTAATATTCAAAACCAAACGCCTGAGCTAAACCATTCATTTAAGCCCTTTGTTTTATTATTTGACGAATACTACACCGAGCTTTACAGAATAACAGAAGCACAAAAGCGTATGCTCAACGCCGATAAAATTGTATTTATGGGCACCTCGTTTAGCGTTAATATTACGCAAATGGCAATTGAAATAGCCCGAAATTACGACATTCCTGTTGAAGTTGTCGATCCTGAACCTACTCATATTTTACACCCTAATGTAAGCTATAAAAAAATGACGGCATTAGAATACATACAAAAAAATTAGACTACTTACTATTACACCTAGTTTTGAAGGGATTTAGTAATATTAGTTCGCATTGGCTATTTTTTAGTTTTTGATAATTGACTGTTGATCTATAATAACAAGAATAAATGTAGTGTTTGTTTTCTATAAAATAAAAAATAACTGAGAAATTAATGACAGATCAAACAGGGATACGCAATCTTTCAATATTATTAGTCGAGCCGTCAGATGTTCAGCAAAAGCTCATAATTAAATCGTTATCACAATGTGGTGTAAGTCAGGTTGAAACTACGACTACCCAAGCACAAACATTGACAATTCTTGAAAGCTATCAGCCAGATTTAGTAATAAGCGCAATGTATTTGGCCGATGGGACAGCCGACTCACTATTACAAAAAATAAGATCAACACCGCGTACTGAACATCAAGCATTTATGCTGGTATCGAGTGAGCGTAATAAAAAATATCTAGAGCAACTTCGCCAATCTGGCGTGTTGGCTATTTTACCAAAGCCTTTTAGTGCAGAAGCGATTACCCGAGCACTTAAAGCTACTTTAGATATTATTACTGAGGAAGAAGTTGAGCTTGAACACTTCGATGTAACTTTACTACGAGTGCTTGTTGTCGATGATAGCCGTTTTGCACGTAAGCATATTATCCGAGTATTAACTGGTATGGGTATTCCGGCACCTGTTGAAGCTGAGGATGGTAAACAGGCAATTGATTATCTTAATTCACAAGCTTTTGACTTAATAGTAACCGACTACAACATGCCAGAAATGGATGGGCGAGAGCTAACAGAAGCCGTTAGAGGCTCAAATAGCTACTCGCATATTCCTATTTTAATGGTGAGCTCAGAAGCTAATGAAACACACCTAGCAAACATAGCCCAAGCAGGTGTTGATGCAATTTGTGATAAACCATTTGAGCCAGCAACAGTAAGAGATTTATTGTTTAAAATAATGTCTTAAAAGTAACTGTAAGCGTAGGACTGAGGTTATTCGGTCCTCGCTTACTTGTAAATTTACTCCTACAGCTGCCCTAATCTATAAACAAGTAATGCAGTTTTTTTAATGTTTTTATCAAGGCTGGTTAAGTCGGCTGTTTCGTTTTTAGTGTGTGCGCCGCTGCCCATTAAGCCCAAACCATCAAGTGCCATATCAACATGATTTGCCGCAAACGAAATATCAGCTGCACCTGCGTTGCGAGGGTTGGCGGCTACTACTTTGTTGAAGCCTAAATCGTGGCTTGCGTCGCTGTATAATTCTAATAGCTTTTTATTGCCATCAGTTAATGCCATTGGCGGGTAACCGTCTTCAAAAATAAGCTCTGCTTTACTGCCATTTAAACTGTTGCTAGCAATGAGTTGCATTGATCTTTTTGCGTTTTCGAATTGCTTTGGCGATAGTGCGCGTAAATCACCTGCTACATGCACGGTTTGTGCTATTACATTACTTTTACCAAACGCCGTTGCTGACGAATTAGCACTGTCGTAGTCGGCATTTGTACCACCTACAATAAGCCCTGGGTTAAATGTTAAATTAGGTTGCGTGGCAAGTTGCTCTCTAAAATCATTTAAAATGCGTGATGCTTCGTAAATAGCGCCATAACCAACGCTTTCGCTAAATATTTGTGACGAATGCGCTGCATTTGCCGTTACATTTAGCGTCCAACCGGTATAACCACGGCGCGCCGCCATAGCTGTTTTTATATTGTTATCGCCATTTTCATAACCAAGCGCTACGTCAGCCCAAATTGCTGCATCAACAATAGCTTGTTTAGATAAGCTAAGCGGGCGACCGCTGCTTTCTTCATCGCCAGTCAGTAATACTTTTATGCTTACATTTTCGAGTAAATTAAGGGCTTGTAAGCTTTTAAGTGCGGTAATTATTATCGTGTTACCGCCTTTCATATCGGCAACGCCTGGGCCACTGGCTGTATCGGCATCAAGTTGTTTGTAGGTAGTAAAGTTATCGTTTTTGGCAAATACCGTATCTAGATGGCCGATCATCAGTATTTTTATTGCATCGGGATTTTCACTCTCATGGGTTGCTAATACATGCCCTGCGCGGTTAAACGCACTGCCATCAAGCCATTCTACTTTAAAACCAATGGCTTTGAGCTGCTCGCTTGTAAGCGCGCCTACTTTTTTTACACCTTCAATATTAAGCGACCCGCTATTAATATTTACGGCTTGCTCTATTTCTTGCAGTGCTTGGGGAATATTTTTATCGACCTGTTTTACTATTTCACGCTCATTTTTATCAAGCGCAGCATGGCTTGTAAGCGGTAAGGTACTAGCAAGTGTGAGAATAAGTGCATGGCTAAATTTAAAAAATGACATAACAGCATAATAAGTGAGAAATAAGAATATTTAATATGAAGTAAAAATACAGAGGATTCAATAGGGGTAGATTGTGATTTTTAACTAATTTTATAAGTAATAACGAGTTACAAGTTTAAGGGGGAATGCGTTATTGGTTTAAACACAGGTATTTAAATATAACCACTTAACTAATAATCAACCTGTGCAACTAAACAGCAATTTGCCTGATATTACTTACCTCCATCATTTGGGATTTTTGCTGCACTTAGAAAAGTTGAGACTGAACTAACTGTTTACAAATACTTATTTTATAGCTAGGGTAAAACCATTGTAATATAAGGACATTTGTCGTTTTTTAGGTGACAAATGTCGTAGACTAAATTGTAAGATTTATAGGTATAAACAATGAATAACTTAGTTGTATTAATAACGGGTGCTAATAGGGGAATCGGTTTCGAATTAGCCAAACAATACCTTATAAATGGATGGACAGTAATTGCTACCTGTAGAAATCTAGAGACGGCGGTTGGTCTAGTTTCATTGAAAGGTAAATTTCCAAATAAATTGTCTATTGAACTAATGGATATCACTTGCCCTGAAAAAATTAAGACGTTGGCAAGTAAACTCAATGAGGAAAATATTAAATTAGATTTAATAGTAAATAATGCGGGATATTTGGATCGAGAAAACACAAGTATCCATACTATTAATTATGCTAATGCTGAAATGTGTTTTAAGGTGAATTCACTTGGACCACTATATTTAACTCATTGCTTTTTACCTTTAATAAATAAAAAACGCTTATGTAAGATAGCCGTTATTTCTTCTGCTATGGGATCTTTTTCGCTAGAACAAAGTGTGGATTGGTATGGTTATCGAATGTCTAAAGCCGCTGCCAATATGCTAGTAGTGAATTTATCACAAGAACTTGTTAATGATAATGTGGCTGTGGTAGCTGTTCACCCCGGTTGGGTTCAAACCGATATGGGTGGCTCTACAGCAAGTGAAAATGTTGTAGACTCGGCTCTTGGAGTTATGAACGTTATTCTGAATTTATCTATTGATAATACGGGAAAGCTTTATAGTTTTAATGGTGATGAGTTACCGTTCTAATAAATATAACCTCTTAATTAATAATCAACCGGTATAACTAAACAACGATTTGTCTGATATTACTGATCTCCACCATTTTGGGGTTTTGCTACATTTAGAAAAGGTAAGGCGAAGCTAACTAACTGTTTACAGTTGTTTATTTTATAGCTAGGATAAAATCATTGTAATATAAAGACATTTGTCGGTTTGTAAAACGACAAATGTCGTAGACTAAATTGTTAGATGTTCAAGGAGGATTGTGTATGTATCGAGTATTAATTTTAATTCTATTAAGTTTTTCGAGTTTGTCATTTGCAACTGAACCCGACTCAAAGTTGGGCTATAAAGGAAAACAGGGGCAAGTATTTGGATATAACACTGTTTTAGAAGCGCTCGAAGCACTGAAATCAGACCCAGATGCCGAAATCAGTGAATCAGAAGGTTGGGTTATTGTTAATGATAATACTAATAAAGCACTTTGGTCTTTCGCTCCGAAAAAGCACTCGTCATATCCATCAGTTGTTCGTCGCGCTGTCGTAGAGAAAGATGGGCAAGTTGGAATAACTACTGAAGTAAGATGCGCTGCTAAAAGATCGATTTGCGACTCGCTAGTAAAAGACTTTATGGAGTTAAACCAAAAAGTTAAAAATGAAGTTAATGGTAAATAGAACATCTAACAAGTTACTCAAACGGACGCTAAACAGTTGGCTAGCACTCGTTCCTCGTACATTTTAGCCAACAATTTCGCGCCGCTTAGTAAGGCGTTGAGGCTGTAGAATTACTCTTTTTAGGAACGTATCCAACTATTTTTTTGTTGGTTGCTTTTTAACCTTGAATCCATCTGTTCGC
>NZ_WTLA01000048.1:0-9826 GCF_011378845.1 Pseudoalteromonas sp. Z9A4 | reverse complement strand
CTGTTTTGGTGTTGTGAAGAATCAAACTGAATATCAGCCCCAAGCTATTTAAAGAAAGCTTGAGGCTGGTTAGAAGAGATGGTATCTACATACTATAACTTTAAACTACTATTTAACTAATTCCTAAATACTTATGTACTTGTATTGATAGGCGCCAGTTTTTGGCAATACAGGTGTCGATTGCGAGTTTGGTTGCTGATACTTTTTGGCTAATTGGCTGCAAATAAACAAGCTTAGGATTAACGCCTGTTTTAACAAATAACGCTTCTAGCTCTTCTACGTGCTTTTGCATAGCAACGGGGTGTTTAATTTCGTTGGCGCGCTTCATAGCGCTGGTAAGTACTTCATAACCGCCGCGCATGTTGATTTTTGGCGATACCGTAACCCATGTTTGCTCTGGGGCGAGTATTTCAAACGTGCCGCTGGTTTCTATTTGTGTGCTAAAGCCGTGTTCGTGTAATAAGTTACATACTGGGTTTAAATCAAACATGCATGGCTCGCCGCCAGTAATAACTACATGCTTTGCGGTATAACCACGCGATTGAAACAACGCTAAAATTTGCTCTGCACTGGCGTTAGCCCAATGATCTGAGTCGGCTTTTTTTTCTACGGTTTCGTCCAGCGATACTTTGTATACGTTATCAACATCCCAAGTTTGCTTAGTGTCGCACCAAGAACAGCCCACAGGGCAGCCTTGCAGGCGTAAAAATATTGAGGGTGTGCCAGTAAAGCTAGCTTCACCTTGAATGGTTTCAAACACTTCATTAATTTTGTACAAAAGAGATCTCACTTACTACCTAGCAGCCAAATTGCTACTATTAAAGACGAAAAAGCGCTGTGCAAAAATTGTTATTTAAGCTGCGGCCGTGTAGTATATCGCGCCCTGATATAAACCTCTATTAAAACTAAGAGCAAAACAGATATGACGCAAAAAGTAGTTGTTATTTATTCCGGCGGTATGGACTCATTTACCGTATTAAATAAAGCCCTGCAACAAGGCCATGATGTATATGCCCTATCATTTGACTATGGTCAGCGTCATGTAAAAGAGCTTAAAGTGGCGGCAAGTGTGTGTGAAAAATTAAACGTTCCACACAAAATTGTTGATATTTCGGCGATTAATCAACTTATTGGTGGCTCATCACTTACTGATGATATTGATGTGCCTGAAGGCCATTACGAAGAAGAAAGCATGAAAAGTACGATTGTACCTAATCGTAATATGATTTTGCTCTCGCTTGCTGTTGGTTACGCGGTATCACTTAAAGCTGGCCAAGTTTATTACGGCGCTCACTCTGGGGATCATGCTATTTACCCTGACTGCCGTCCTGAATTTGTGCAAAAAATGGATGATGTATGTCGTATTGCTAACTACGACGCTGTAGAAATTTTTAGCCCATACTTAAACAATACTAAAATTGGTATTTTAACCGACGGTATTGAAATGGGATTAGATTACAGCCAAACGTGGACTTGTTATAACGGCCGTGAAAAGGCCTGTGGTAAATGTGGCGCGTGCCAAGAACGTCTTGAAGCATTTGCACTAAATAACATTACAGACCCGTTAGAATACGAATAAGCACCAATTAATTAGTAGTACAATTGCTGTAAACAAAAAAGGCTATCATCGATAGCCTTTTTTGTTTAATTTTAACGAGTTGATATAAATTACAACCAGCGTTTTACGCGCGCTTTGTAAGCGGTAAACTCTTCGCCAAATAATTTAGTGAGCGCACGCTCCTCGGGTATTATTTGAAAAAACGTTAAATACGCAATAAACCCTATAATACATAAAAGTGCCCACAAGGAACTTAACCAAATACCCCACCCTGCTAAAATAAATGCAAAACCTACGTACATTGGGTTACGCGAAATCCGATAAATACCGCTAGTAATAAGTTTTGACGCTTGCTCAGGTTTATTAGGGTTTACAGTGGTGTTTGCTATTTTAAAACTCACCACCCCTGCAATACAAAAAACACAGCCTATAATGACCAAACTTGTTGCTAAGTAGGTAATAAATGCGGTGAAATCAATAACACTGTAATGCGCAATAAGCGCCATTATGCCTGCAAAAAACAGCACAACAATAACGGGAGGTATTTTATTATTTAACATGGCAACTCACTGTATTGGCTAAAGTATGTTTATTATATGGAGACACTGACGTTATTAAACAATATCTAAAGTGTATAAATGATGAACACGCTCAAAGCTGAGCTTAAGTAAAGTATACAAATTAAGTTACAATTGTCAGCTTTATCAAAAGCGCTTAAAGGTTATACTTTGTCCATAAACGAATAATAAAATGATAAGGAATGAGATTATGTCTGGAACTACGATGATTGTACTTATTGTGCTAATTTCGGTTGGCTCAGGAGTGGTTTACGATATGTATAAAAAGCATCTTGAGTTTAAGCATAAAATGCAAAACAACAACAGCGATGCCCATAAACAATTAGCTGAAACAAATGCACAAGTGCTTGCATTAAAAGAGCGTGTACAAACACTTGAGGCTATTGTTACTGATTCAAGCTTTAGTGTTAAAGATGAAATTAATAAGCTTTAAATTGTTATAAATAATTTGGATATAAATGCGCGTTTTCTGGCTGCTCAATACCATGTGCAGCTAAAAAACCACCAATAGCTTGCCCGCAGCCCTGTGGTGCTCGCCCGCTGTCTATCTCAAAGTTTAACTGGTTAGCATGTTGCTTACCCATAGAGCAAAGCCCTACGGTACTTGGCGAGCGCATAGCGATACTTAAGTTACCTATTTGTTCAACCACAACGTGCTTACTAAAGCGCGCAAAACCTTTGTACTTAAATTGCTCGTTTACGTAGTCATTACTTGTGGCTACTAATGCTGTAATTAAGGCGTGTAAAAAGCTATTAGCGGATGGATCTGCTGTTAAAAACGCGATTGTTTTTTTATTAAACTCGCTAAGTTGGCAATCTTCACACAACAGCTCAACAGTATATAAATGTTGCTCGGCTATTTGCTGCTGGCTCTTAAGCTCAATACTTTTTCCTGCAAATACAATACGTTTAAGCACTTCATCAACACGGCTTTCAGCACTTTCACTTTTAACAAGCTCAGGGTTTTGCGCCATTACCGGTAAGTCGTGATGGTTATTAAATGGCGTACTTGTTGCGCCGCTTTGCATTAACTGAAAAAGCTCTCTTACTTCATGTTCACGCGCTACTTTTAACGCTAAAAATGCAGTTTGAATAAGCTCTGAAGTAGGTAAGTTTTCCTCTACTATCCAGCGTCTGCCAAATAATAGCTTTTTAGCTTTGCCTTCATTTGCAGATGCGCTTTTTTGGTAGTTATCTGGGCTCAGCACTGCTACTTGCAGGTAAATTTCTTCACCTTTTTGTGCAGCAAGCACTCTAAAGTGAGCCGAAAACTCTATACTCTCAAGCACTTCGTTTACGCTTTCAAGCGTGTGCTTGTAACGTAAAAAATGTTGTGGCACCACCCAGCTACTATTAGCCAATTGCACAAGGGGTGCGTAAGAAATAGGTTGCTCGTAACTGTGTTGCCATTTTTGCTCATTGCTAAGCAAATGATTAATGTGACTCTTGTTATCTGACATAAATAAACCAAATAAACTCGCGTTGTGCGATATAAACTATGAACACATTACGTCGTCAATGTCGTAATTAGATCACATGTACGCCCTACTTTCGGGCTTTTTTAACTATCGGTGAGTTCTTGATAGTCTGTTATAACTTTTTGATAGTATGGCTTATCTTTATTGAACATTTTATTATAATGATTTATGAGTTGCCGCTGGTACATAGCGTGTTCTGCACTAGCAAAGTCCCACATTTTATTGCCGGTATGACTAATCTCATTATTGCTACTAAAGCTCACTTCAATCACTTCATAAAAACGTTTGTTGTCGTAAACTATTTGCTCACTTACAAGTCCTAAACCTAATTGCTTTAAACCGACTCGCAACTTATAAGTGTGATGCACGGGGCACAAAATAAACCGAACATTATTTAAATGCTCACTTACGTTATTAGCAGTGATTTGTTGTATTAAACTTAACAACAGCTCACCGCCAACACCTGCGATTACAACTACTTGGCTTTTACTTTGAGTAACTTCAATTTTGCCTACATCCTGACATAAGACCTGCCACTGCGGATTTTTATTACAGGTTTTTTGTAATTTATTAATAGATGATAATTGCGTTTCTAGGTCGTTCATTAAAGTGGCGACTATATCTACAAAAATAACCTGGTTTGCAGCTGCGCGTTTTAATAGCGCCATGCCTAAATAACCATGGTCGCAGCAGCAATCCCAAATAATATCGTGATGCTGCGAAATTAATGTATCAATGGCAGTTAGGCGTTTGCTGAGCTTCATTTAATCAGCAGATTGTGACGTTTTGTAGATAAGTGCTTTTAAGCTTCTGTCGCTGTCTACTTCAATAAAACGCTCGGTAGGGGCTAGGCGCTCAACAAATTCAATTGCGCCTTGGGTGTGCTCGTTTATTAACGCTTTAAACGCATCTTCGCTAAGCTCTGGGCTATTAGCACACAATAACAATTGTGTGGTATCGCAAAGTAGCTCTGGCAACCTGCGCAGCACTTTTTGATAGTCTTTAGTTAAAATAAAGCTGCCTTTTTGAAAGCTTGGCGGATCAACTATTATTAAGTCAAACGGGGCTGCTTTTTTTAGTTTTCCAAACGACTTTAAAATATCGTGAGGTAAAAAACTTACGCCGCGCTCAAAACCGTTTAGTTGATGGTTTTGCTTACCGACTTTAAGAACACCTTTGCTCATATCCATATTCATTACATGATCTGCCCCGCCTTGCATGGCTGCAAGCGAAAACCCACATGTATACGAAAATAAGTTAAGCACTTTGCCATGCTTACTATTAGCCATTACAAACTCACGGCCGCTGCGCATATCGGGAAATATTCCAGTATTTTGACGGCTCTGTAAATCAACCAAAAAACGAATGCCGTTTTCGGTTACAACATGCGGATTAGGTAATTGCCCATAAACCACGGTGTTTTGGCTTTGTACGCCAGCGCGTTGCTGATACACAAGTGACGTAATAAGCTCTGGCTGGTTTTTTTGTGCCCACTGCCACACAACATCGGTAAGCTCGCTTAGTGTTTGCTCGTCAATTTCGTCGTACGAAACCAAAAACAAACTTGGCGGATAAAAGTCTAAATTAATATGACTTAACGCCTCAACACTATGGCCACGGCCATGAAAAACACGGCACAGTTCATTTTTTAAAATTGGCGCATCTTCAAGCGCAGTAATAAGAGGAGTAAAGTTTGCTGTCATTTTTAATTAATCAACTGTTGTTGTAGTTCATGTATTTCATCGCGAACAGAGCCCGCTTTTTCAAATTCTAGATCGCTTGCGTATGCATGCATTTTGGTTTCAAGCTGCTTAATTTGCACTGTAATTTCTTTCGCACTAAGTACCTTTTTAGAATCTTTACGAACAAGTCTAAGGTTATCTTTAGGGCCGGCTTCTTCGCCTACATCCATCGCATCAAGAATCTTTTTGGCTAGTGAATGCGGTTCAATACCGTGTTCAATATTATAAGCATGCTGAATTTCGCGTCTGCGCGCTGTTTCGTCCATGGCCTTAGCCATCGATTTTGTGATTCTGTCGCCATATAAAATAGCGCGACCATCTAAGTGACGTGCAGCACGACCAATGGTTTGAATAATTGAACGCGCTGAGCGTAAAAAACCTTCTTTATCGGCATCAAGTATGGCTACTAGCGCCACTTCTGGCATATCTAGGCCTTCTCGAAGTAAGTTAATACCCACTAACACATCAAACACGCCCGCACGTAAATCACGAATAATTTCAACGCGCTCAACCGTGTCTATGTCTGAATGTAGGTAACGCACTTTTACGTCGTGCTCACTTAAGTAATCGGTTAAATCCTCCGACATACGTTTGGTCAAAGTGGTTACAAGTACGCGTTCGCCCTTCTCTACACTTTTATAAATTTCTGATAGGAGGTCGTCTACCTGATCGCCCACTGGGCGCACTTCAATAAGTGGATCGAGCAGCCCAGTTGGGCGAATTACTTGCTCTGCGATTGCGCCCACACAACGGTCTAACTCAAAGTCGCCTGGCGTTGCCGATACATAAATTGTTTGTGGTGAAATAGCTTCAAATTCTTCAAAGCGCAGCGGCCTGTTGTCCATTGCTGAGGGCATTCTGAAGCCATATTCAACTAAGTTTTCTTTTCGGCTTCTGTCGCCTTTATACATTGCGCCAATTTGCGATACGGTTACGTGCGATTCATCAATAATCATCAATGCGTCGTCTGGGAGATAATCAAGTAACGTAGGCGGCGGATCGCCCGGCGTACGGCCCGATAAATAGCGGCTGTAGTTTTCTATACCAGAGCAATAACCTAGCTCTCGCATCATTTCTATATCGTATTGCGTACGCTGTGTTACGCGTTGCTCTTCTACTAATTTATTAGCACTGAGTAACTGGGCTCTTCGATCTTTTAGTTCTTCTTGTATTTTATCGATAGCACCGAGTATTTTTTCACGCGGGGTAACGTAGTGTGTTTTTGGATAAATAGTGGTGCGTATTATATGCTTCTCGACGGCGCCAGTAAGCGGGTCAAAAATACTTAAGCGCTCTATTTCGTCATCAAACATTTCTACGCGAATTGCGAAAGTGCTAGATTCTGCAGGGAATATATCAACCACTTCACCACGTACACGATATGTACCACGGCTAAAATCTATATCGTTGCGGGTGTATTGTATTTCGGCAAGGCGACGTAACATGTCGCGTTGGTCTACTTTTTCGCCCACTTTTAAAAGTAGCATCATTTTCATGTACGATTTAGGGTCGCCCAAACCATAAATAGCCGATACCGACGCCACAATAATGGTGTCGCGGCGCTCGAGCAGTGCTTTGGTCGCACTTAAACGCATTTGTTCTATATGCTCGTTTATCGAGGCATCTTTTTCAATAAATGTGTCGCTAGATACAACATAGGCTTCTGGCTGGTAGTAATCGTAATACGATACAAAATACTCAACCGCATTTTTAGGGAAAAACTCTTTCATTTCTCCGTATAGCTGCGCGGCAAGCGTTTTATTGTGCGCCATTATTATTGTCGGACGGTTTAAATCGTTAATAATATTAGCCATGGTAAAGGTTTTACCTGTACCGGTGGCACCTAATAAAGTTTGGTGTGCAAGGCCTGCTTCTAATCCTTCGCATAGCTGCTTAATCGCTGTGGGCTGATCGCCTGCTGGTTTAAAATGTGATTTTAACTGAAAATGGTCGCTCAATTATTGCACTCCTGTAACGATTCGCCGCTCAGCGCTTCTAGTTTTTTCATAAACCATTTGTATGCCACTATTGCTGTAAATAAGTTACCTAAAGCAGCGCCAATAAATAGCCCTAATAATCCGGCTATTTCGTTGCCTACATAAGCAAATGGTACATAAAATATGAATAACCGAATGACACTTAATACCAATGCATACATTGGTTTGTGTAAAGCATTAAACGATGAATTTGATAATATGATCACCCCTTGTAAGCCATAGCTTAGCGGGATGGTATAAATAAAGAGTTTAATTACATCTATTACGGCTTGTTCTTTACCAAATAATTGGCTTATAACACCTGAAAATGCAATGAGTAATACGTAAATGGCAAATTGCCATACCATTACAAACTTTAGTGTGCCGGTATACGCTTCTTTAACGCGGCATAATTTGCCAGCGCCAAAGTTTTGGCTAACAAATGGCGGTAATGTCATCGATAGTGCAAGCACTAATATACTTGCAATAGATTCTATTCGACTTCCCACTCCAAATGCAGCTACGGCCTCTGGCCCGTGATGCGCAACCATAGCGGTCATTACGGCCATTGCAACCGGTGTAAGCATGTTTGCGCCGGCAGCAGGCAAACCAATTTTTAATATTTTACGAATAGCGCCAGTCACTGTTTGCTTGCCTGCTTTTAGGCTCAACAAGCGTTTTTTAACCGCTAATATATATAAAATAATAACCACAGCAACCGACCATGCAATAACGCTTGCTATAGCCGCGCCTTGAATACCTAACGCTGGTACTGGCCCAAAACCAAATATCAGTATAGGGTCGAGTACGGCGTTTATCAGCCCTGCTCCACCCATTACTATACTTGGCGTTTTTGTATCGCCACTGGCCCGCAGTACCGAGTTACCAATCATTGGAGTTATT
Organism: Pseudoalteromonas sp. Z9A4; assembly: GCF_011378845.1. NCBI lineage: Bacteria > Pseudomonadati > Pseudomonadota > Gammaproteobacteria > Alteromonadales > Pseudoalteromonadaceae > Pseudoalteromonas > Pseudoalteromonas sp. Z9A4. The sequence goes on along the minus strand of NZ_WTLA01000048.1, from coordinate 1,591 downwards.
AAAAATACACTACCGATAAACCATATATTCATGTATTCGTGTATTAACGGCAATACTTGTGCGCCCGCTCCTAGCAAAGTAAATATGGGGTCAATCAGTAAATACCCAACAGATGACAACACAATAACCAGAACCACACCAACCATTAAAGAAATACTGGCGTCAAAACGCGCTTCATCTATTTTATTACTACCGAGCGCTTTTGCTATTACCGCCGATGTACCGATCCCCAGCCCTATTGCTAAGCTAATAACGGTAAAGGTAACCGGAAATGTAAAGCTCACCGCTGCAAGCGGCTCAGTGCCTAGTAAACTTATAAAGAATGTATCGACAATATTGAACATCATTAGCGTGATCATGCCGAATATCATCGGGATGGTCATCGTCTTTAATGTGGGCAAGATGGGATCGTTTAGTAAATCTGGGCTAGTCTGGGATTTTGAAATTGCGCGCATGAAATAAATAGGCCTCTTTTACTGAACGAATCATTTTAAAGCATCAAGGCAGTTCAAGCCACGGATTTATCACTACAATTGAAGTAATTAAAGAAGTAAAGATTCGAAAAAATAGTAAAACTTAGTTTTTGCATCTTTTTGTTAAAATAGAGCCTAAACACACCAAAAACCAATTAAAACACATTTTTATAACTTTTATTACAAACACCCAGTGATATATGATGCTTTTTTACACAAAGGTACTGCTTGGTTTATCGTTACGAAAAAATTCGTTCATCGAGTTACATCTTTTAGCCATAAAAAGCTAACTTGCTGTTTTACAATGAATTAAAAATAGTGATTTAAAAGCTTGAAATCGTTGTAGCACCCTAAACCATTGGTGCCGATGATGTTCTTAAAGTTTCATAAACAGAGTTATCCACAGAAACCGTGGATAACTCATTCAAACCCGCATTTATAAAGGCTTTGAGAGAGCCTCCATTTTCGATGATATCCAACCAATTGACCATTTGTTAATTGTGGCATTTTTATAAACTCACGCTAAAAACTGTAGCTCACCAATTTTTCTTCTTAACATAGTTGTACGTTAGGTATAAAAAAACGTTTAATACAAAGTTAAGTTATTGATTGCTCTATTTTTGAACGGATAAAACAAATACCTATTTTATACATAGTAATTAGATCACAATTTAGATCAAAAAATTTTTCTGTGAATATACGCATAGGCATATTTCTAGAAAATTAAAACAAAAAACGAATTAAATACGAAAAATATCGCTAAGTAAAAAATGAGTTTTTATGTTTTTGAGTTGTCTTTTAATAACAAGCGACTTTAATACCGTGTTTAATTTAACCAATTTGATGGTTCAGCAATAATAAAAGTTGTGTTGTTATTCTTAAATTCCCAAAAAAATAACTTTAATAGAGCTATAAAACACGCAGATCGAACACAAAAACAACGAATAAACCTCTTTTTTCAATTTATGACTTTTATATGTTGACACTTAGCGGCTCGGTCATTAATATTTCGCCCCGTTGAAAGGCAAGACGCTTCCCCCTTAGCTCAGTTGGTTAGAGCGACGGACTGTTAATCCGCAGGTCCCCCGTTCGAGTCGGGGAGGGGGAGCCAAGTTTAT
>NZ_WTLA01000047.1:0-10124 GCF_011378845.1 Pseudoalteromonas sp. Z9A4 | reverse complement strand
GTTTGCCTCGCTACCTAAGTAGCTTGGCTGTTAGAACTCAATCTGTACGAGTGCCCACACAGATGATTGCTTTATATTGTTAAAGAACGCTTTGAGTCGCTTTAGCGTCTCAAGGGATGCGAATAATACACCCTTTATTTTTCGAGTCAACACTTAGTTTTAAACTTTCTTTTTAGATAATTTAAAACCGAAGTCTTATTTAACTCTCTGAGTAGTTCGTGCCTCGCTATGCGTTGGCGTTTCCTGTCTCAGTGGGGTCGCATTATAGGGAGATTCGAGCGGGGGTCAATGTTTTATTTCAGCTTTTTGACAATTAAATGAATTTAGTATGAAAGCTATACAAATAAAGGGCTGCAGGATACTTTTAGTTTAAAAAACACTCATAATTTATGTATCAATTGATGATGTATTAGTAAGGTTTAAACTAAGCTGTATGTTAAACAAACAACACACAGCTTTATTTAAAATTAAAGATTTATTTAGATGCTATTTCCCATACGGCAATAGAGCCTGATATTTCATTTCCAACAATTAAGAGTGGATTTCCTGTTGCACTTTGCTCTGCTGAAACGAATACCATTCCTTCAGGTGCCAAATCGCCTGTAATATTCGCTCCTTTAATTAAGCCTCTATTATAGAAGTAGTCTTCAAATTGCACATTGTATGGATTAGTAATGTCGTAAGCCATAATACCGCCCATACGTTCTAATCCAACAAAAGCAAATGTACGATCGTCAATTTTACCAATAGTCAGCGCTTCAGGCTCTGCGCCTTTATCATCTGAACGTGAGTCACCTTTGTTTTCATCTTCACTATTGTTAAATGATTCACCATGCACAGATGCTGTTATACGTGCTATATCGTCACCTGAATCAAAAACCACCAGCCCATTGCTATCCCAAATAGTAAAAGAACGTGCGCCATAGCCGTAAAGCGATTCGTATTGTCCGTCGTTATTAGTATCGCCTTTTATTGTTGTTACTTTTAAGCGACCAATATCATCATCGTCATTATTTAAGTAATCAAAATTAGCAGCAAGAGTTAAGTCTTCAACGCGGCTTTCATCTATATAAGCTAAGCAGCCATCGTCTTTATCGTAATCAAGTCCGCCCTTTGCTATACAGTCTGCTTCATCCGTTGTATCAAAAAAGTATTCTCTTGCGTCACCTTCGTTGGCAGTAACTATAAAGTTAGCGCCTTTCCAACTAAAGCTTGAGATAGTATCGGGCTGGTACATACCATAGAGCCCTGGGTATGATTTAAAATTCACGCCGCCGTCTTTATCTGAGGCATCAAGTTGTATTGTAAGCTTGACCAATCTTTAAAGCCTAAGCCCTTTAGCTCAAGACTGTTGTCTTGTAGGTTAACTATTGCAAGTGCATTGTTTTCTTGAATAGATACATAAGCATATTTGTTATCTTTAGAAATGCTAACGTACTCGGGCTCTAAATCCATAGCTACTGTGGTATTTATTAGATTACCGTTAATAGTACGACCATTTGGGTTTGCAAAAACTACCCCTTGCGCTTCTAGTTCGGTTTGTTTGTTGTTATAGGCTTTAAAATCAATATTTATTGCTGTATCGGCTATTACATTATTTGTTATATCGATAATACTAATAGAACCTTCAGGATCTACGCTGTAGTCGCCACTTGGTTCACCTTCGTTAGCAACCACTGCCTTTGCGCCATCATGGGTGAACGTCACCATGTCTGGTAAAAATCCGACTGTAACATTTTTAATAAATACAGGTGAGTCGCCGCTTATATCGTAAAAAGCAATTTGACCTGTATCACCCGTGCTTTCAGCAGCCATTGCAACCGCTAGTAAATTATTGTTTTCATCAACAGCAATGCTGTTTGCATCGCCTTGGGTATATTCGTTTAAAGACAACGTAATAATGGACGTTAAATTTGTGGCGTTTATAACCCCTTCGTTATCTTTAACGAGTGCGGCAGTATCAAAGGTGTCGGCGGGTAAAATATTAACAACAACGTCATCGCCTGAACTGTTAATAGTGTAAATCCATTTTTTAGATGCTTGATATGCAACTATTTCAGCTGCACCTTCTGGGCTTTGTGCATTTAATACACCTCTACCCACAAGGTTAATATTTAATGCTGAATTGGCATTTATACCATTTAACCCATTAGTTCCATCTGTGCCTTGTTCTCCCTGTAATCCTTGAGAGCCGTTTTGACCATCGTCACCATCAAGTGAGCAACCAGTAAGAACAGATATAAGTGACAGCGCAATAATTGATTTTTTAAACATGTAATTTTCCTTAGTATTGTATTTACTAAATATCAACACACAGGCATGACAAGATTATGGCAGTTTTAATACAGCCCTTAGCCTAAGTAATTAGCTTATACGCTAGCGGAGTTATTAAAATTAAAGCGGCCGTATAGCCAAGAATTTTTACAGTCGGGGAATAATCTCGTTTAATTGCAACCCCTAGCAAAGGTCTAAGTACATCAATACGTGTAATACCCCATGTAATAACACCGCAAAAAGACCAAGTCCCTGTAATAATGATGAATGGTTCAGCAACAGGCCCTAAACTTAAAGGCTGTAGTAAAAAACACAAAATAATCAAAATGCTTTGATGCAATAAATAAAAGGGAAACACCCATACATTGAGCTGTTTTAAATAGTAAGTATTAAAATTTAAAAATCGGTGAGCGAACGCGAGTACAAAAAATACACCTACAACACGTTGAATATTGTAGCTAGCGCTTAAAATAAAATGAGGAAGAGTAAACACCTTCTGATAACTTAATATTATAAGTACAAACAAAACCGCAAAACTCAAAGCCAGTAATACCAAGTTTTTATTTAAGCAGTTCCAAAAGTAAGTGTTTTTGGCAAGTATGTATCCTGCGAGTAGCAGTATTAAGCCGTTAGTCTCTCTGATTGAATCGCCAGTTAAGTAATGGCTTGTAAATAGTACGGCAATAGTGAGCAATTTAAACTTCAGCTAAAATAAAAAAGGCTACCTAAGTAGCCTCTATTGTTATTTTTTAACTGGGCGTTTCCAACCTGTTAAATTACGCTGTTTAGAGCGTGCTATTGCTAATTGATCATCTTCAACGGTACTGGTGATCACAGAGCCTGCACCAATTGTTGCAGTTGCACCTATATTTACTGGAGCAACGAGTGATGAATTAGAACCAATAAAGGCATTATCGCCAATAATAGTTTTTGCTTTGTTAACACCATCGTAGTTACAGGTAATAGTGCCAGCGCCAATATTCACTTTTTCGCCAATTTCAGCATCACCTAAATAACTTAAGTGGTTGGCTTTAGAGCCTTTACCTAAACGGGTTTTTTTCATCTCAACAAAGTTACCAATGTGTGAGTCTTCTTCCATTACAGCGCCTGGGCGAAGGCGAGCATAAGGACCAAGCGTACACTTATCTGCAACTGTGGCATCTTCAATCAGTGTATTAGCTTTAATAATAACGTTATCACCAATACTACAATTTTTAAGGACACAGTTAGGACCTATTTGTACATTATTACCAAGCGTCACCGTGCCTTCAAAAATAACGTTTACGTCGATAAGTACATCTTCACTGGTGGTAACTGTTCCTCGCACATCAATACGCGCAGGGTCAGCAAGTGTTGCGCCATTTAACATTAACTCTTCTGCTTGCCATGCTTGGTAAGCGCGCTCTAAGCCTGCAAGTTGTACGCGGTTATTTGCGCCCTCAACTTCCATTGCATGATCTGGCTGAGCTGAAGTGATTTCTACGCCTTCACTGTGAGCCATTGCAACGATATCTGTTAAGTAGTACTCGCCTTGTGCATTATTGTTAGATAAGTTACCTAACCATGTTTTTAATAGCTTACCGTTAACAGCCATAATGCCTGTATTTACTTCGTTGATAAGTAACTGCTCTGGACTTGAATCTTTTTGCTCAACAATACCAACTAACTTACCACCGGCACGAAGCATTCGACCATAGCCATTTGGGTTTACCAAATTTACCGTTAATACCGCTAAACCATTTTTAGGTGTTGCGGCTAATAAACGCTCTAGTGTTGATTGTTTTGTTAGCGGTACATCGCCGTATAAAATCAATACTGTATCTTCATCGTTAATATGAGAGTTGGCTTGCGCTACTGCGTGGCCAGTACCGAGTTGTTCTGCTTGGAGTACCCAATTTACATCGTTATCGGCAAGTTGTTGTTGTAATAGTTCGCCGCCATGTCCATAAACTAAGTTTGTAGTCGTTGCACCTAATGCCATCACATTATCAATAACGTGCTGTACCATTGGTTTACCTGCAACTTTGTGCAAAACTTTAGGTAGAGCAGAGCGCATGCGAGTACCTTTACCCGCAGCAAGAATAACAGTTGTTAGAGCCATTAAAACAATTTCCTTTTTTCGTTGTTTTAGCTAAATAAGTCTTATGTATGATCAGAAGATTACGTAAACCACTTCTTGTGCAAATACTCAGTAGCTTATTTTACTAGCACTGAATCTTGACTGAAAAACACACTTAATTGAATAGCGTTATTGTAGCGAGGATTGGTGAAATATATAAGCGCGTTTAAAGGTATTACAACTTTAAACGCGCTTTTTTATTTAGCTTTACCTGTAGAAAAGTATTTTCGCCTTAGCAAATCATGTATTACAAACTCTTGCTCTCTTCCATATGCTTTAAATATACGGTTATTGTGCATGTGTAAAAGTGAGCCTAAAAGTGAATCTCGTGTACAGTTAAGCTTATTTTCTTTAATGAGCTTAACTAAGGCTTTAACAATTGGCTCAGCGTTATTTTGCCATTCTTTAAGTAATTTAAAAATAAACTTTTGCGTTTCATCAAGGCCATCTGTATCAACAGTATTTAGCTTAATGAAGTCGTCATTTAACTGATCTTGATACTCTCGAAAACGGCTACCTAACTGCTTACGTAAAATACTATTTTCGTTAAACTCATTACCAAAACCATCTCGTAAACGGCTAATCAAACTTAAACGCTCATCATCCGTGTAATTAAATAGATTGAGTAACTTATGTGTATAATTTAATGCTATTCGCCAACGTATATCTTCACCGTAGTCGTCAACTAGTAAACATGCGTTTGTAATTAACTCACTATCATACATAAATAAAGATTCAGCCAAGGCTATGGACTCAGGCCCACCATAGCGCTCAACTTCTCGCTCATATGTCATTAGCTCTACTTTATGTAATTCACCGCTTTCGATCATTGGATCAAGTAGGTTATTTAATAAAGGTAGTAACTCACCACATAATATATTTGGCTTTCCATGAAAACGAACTCTAACATGCCAGTCTGGATCTGAGTATCTAATAAAAAACCACTTGTTATAAAGGTTTTTGTTTGACTCAATGAGTGGAAGTAACTTCTCACACAGAAGTTGTTCAACTAAAGAATTACCGCTATAAATTTTTAAACTGAGCCACTCAGAACCAGCACTAAACCTTCTTTTAATTGGCTTGGCCGATATATTTGCAAGTGGCTCATCTACAAAGTGCTTATGTACTTTTGCCGCTGTATTTCTAAAAGGTACTATTACTTCATTATTATAATGATGCCCTTGTTCATCTCTTACACGTGAGGAAAAGCTAGAAGATAAAACCTCCTTTAATTCAACCTTGGTTTGTCCTTTAGTCTCTGCTAGTAAAATTTCAAACATGTCAGAGTTTCGCAAGTCCAATTGCAAAATATTATCAAACATTGCATAACAAACTTGCGGGTCTAATTGGAAGGTAGCTAAGAGAGCATTGAGCTTATCCATATTAAGCTGGCCATCAATTAAAACTTCTTGTAGATATTTTCTATCGATGCGCCATGTTTTTTCACTAAGCACTAAATTATCTAACATTATCCGTGGTACAAAACTATCTCTGGTTGTACTTTGCGGCATAGAAAACTGAGGTACTCGCCCATCTTGATGTTGCAGCATGCATAAAAATTTATATGCACTAAGGCTGCGCGAAGAATAATTGTGTGCACATGACAAGCGCGGAACAATTTGTTTATTTAATCGCTTACTCCAGAGCTTAACCTGATGGCCTTCAACCCAAACATATAAATCACTTAAATGAATTTGATATTCGTCATTTAGGCTGCTGTCAGCCATAAATACAATCTCGTATTCACGTAAATGCGGACGAGCAATAACGTTACCGGGTCGCCCTTCTGGCATATGTACAACTTCAGCAAAAATAACATCTGGAGAATGCGCCTGTTCTAGCCTTAACTCTTCCCTCACTGCATTTTTTAAACTTTCATCTAAATGACAAAAACGGCCTAATAAATTTGCTGATGATGGCCCATAGCAGCCATTAAACTTAATTATAGGATTGTGTTTATCATCTTCGTACAAACTTAGCATTGCAGCAAAAGAGCTGGGATAATATTTTAGTGCGTCAGTATTTGTCGCTTTAACTTTGAGTTCTTTACTTTTTAGAACAATACAGTTTTTATTGCGATTTTTTGGTAAACTAATTGCTTCTTCAATAATTGCATCAATTAGACTCACACCTGCCGGAGTATTGAGAATACCGCCTGCCCGAGCGAAGTGTAAGCCGGCAACCAAAGGTGCTTCATAGCCTGTTTCATCTGAAATGCCAATTCCGGTTTCATCATCTAAAATGACATCAAGTGCTACAAACTGCCCTTCAAAACGAGCATTAAATTGGTTAATAAACGGGGATAAAGGATTGCTTCTTTCGTTCAAGCTCAAACCAGACAGTAGCTCAAGTTGCTTTTGCAAGCGGTTAATTTCTATTTCGCTTAAATAACAAGTACTGTAGTTGCGATATATATCAGCTTGAAACAGCTTATTTTCTTGTGCTTTTATTGGCAATTTATCTAAATGTGTAAGTAATTGCTTGTATGGTGCAATGCTTCCTAAATTATCTTCATCTAAATGATCTATTTTTACCAAAACTGTAGCAAGATGATCAGCGTAAATATTTTCTTTAAGATTTTGAATAGACTTTAATAAAGCATAATCTGGAGAATCTCCAGTTAATGGCAATGGTATATCAGCTATTAAAATGCCTTCATCTATTAAATCTTGAATGTATGACTCTACATCTTCTTTATCGGCATCTATATATTGCTCACAAAAAGCCTTACATAAGTTATTAAAGCTAATCCCGGTACTTGCTAAATTTAAAGCAAATTTAAAATATTCGTCACTTTCCACCGCGCTTAAACGATATTGCATACTATCATCGAAGAGGTAAGCTTCTATGTAACGACACTGCTCCGCGATGAAATAATGAGAGGGATTTGGTTTATATTTTAGTGTGTCAGATTTCGAGGTATGCTTGATAAAATAGTCTTTAAGCTCATTTAGGTAAAACATGTCTAAACGAGTCTTTCGGCTATCTTTTTTATAATCCCCACAGATTAAATCTGTAACCGAAGTGATCTCACCTTTACTTACACCCGAAAATAAACCGAACGGTGTTGCTCTTGAACACATCCGGATCATATATTTTATTAAAGCGTGTGATACCTTTTTACCTTGCTTAGTGTCTGGTTTTTCACGCCATAGATTTATGCGTTCTAATAGCGAGGGGCTAGCTAAATAAAGTGCTTCTTGAACACCATACATAGCTAACCAGCTTTCAAGTATTTTATTGGTATCAGCATTCGCATTATTAAACTGTAGAAGTTGTTCGTTACTTAACCGTGGTGCACGTACAACAAAGAATGGAGCATTTTTTATTTTATTAGTCATTCCAATTTCCTTTTGTATTTTAATCAATTAGCAAACTATCGGCCCAACCAAACTCACCATTTAAAAGACTTATAATTACTAGCCCAATTCCTGAATACCCCATTAAGAGACTGAAATCCTCTTCATAACCGCCTTTATCACCTTTATAGCTGTAAAAGCTGCTAATTCCATTATCTTCATATTGCTCTAAAGCAAAACTTAGCCAATAGTTAATTGCTGCTTGTAAATCTGGATGTGGAGATAGTTTATTTAACAAGCTAAATATCATTATTAACCCAAAATAACCGTGGCAAATCCCCGCATCCTTGACGTAACCAGAAATCTCATCACGCTTGGCCGCGTGACGAGCGATACCGAGTGCTCTTTCAACATAGTGAGGCATATTTAAAGCGACCCCTACGCGCATAAGAGTCAAAGCAATTGTTAAGTCACCATAACACCAACCTAAACGGGAATCTCCCCCATCACCAGCACAACTGCCAAAACAAGCGTTACTACTTAAATTACAGTTTTGATTAGTCAATAGCCAATCACAACTGCCTAACAATAACTTACGCGCTCTTGCCTTTAGCTTGGGTATACGTAGGACAGGAACTAAAGCAGCAATAATACCTGGCACACCATGGGCTAAGCCTAAATTATACTCAGGTAAGTTTTCATCATTTTGATTAAACCTATAAGCCGACTTATAGGGTTGAGACCAAGTAATATTTCCATTATCAAAGTAAGTGGCTGTTTGCTCAAAAGCTCTAACGATAATACTGTAAAGTCTTGTTTGATCGGTAAAACGAGCACGTCTTGCTGTATAAGGTGTGTAACCCGCTAGACCTAGTATTGTTTCAATCTCACCAAGCCAAACATCATTCTGAGACAAACTATTAGCAAATAGAGTATCTATACTTTCAAGAAGTTCGCTATCGTAATCAGCTTTATTTGATTGATTTAAAAACTCCAACAACCATCCCTGCCCAGCTAACCCCGAACTAAACTCCAAGGACTGCTTAGCTAACTGAGCTTGTAAAAGCTCCATTTTTTCATTTAGGAGTGAATCACCGACACAAATATCCTCAAACTTATCTGCATTGTATAAAAACAAGATGTAACCAGCCAACCCATTTAATAGCCCATTACCACTCTCTTTTTTTATTATCTCTTCTGATATTTTTTGAGTTATTTCTTTGAGGATAACCTTCATCACATCACTTTGTGTATTGTCAACCAACCCGTTGATTGTCATGAAATTCCTTTTATCAAGTTCTTTAAATTTTAAATAATTATAATTTCACATTAACATTAAAAGTACAAATGTTAATATTCCACATTGCATATTTAACTTATTGTGGTGTAATAACGTACTACTATATTGCTAAGCTATAAATTAGAAATGAAATTACATAAAAAGAATATTAAAAGCTTATCCTCAGGCATGCAACTCGTGCCAAATGAGATTACGCCATTGATAGTCGGTGGGGCTATAAATGAAGGCCACCATAGGTCGCTGCATGAAAGATATAATTTACAAGTAGACTTAAGTTATCAAAAAATATTTATAGGTAGGGAAATAAAAGAACTTGAGTTGGTTTAACTTCGATTCAGGAAAAACTCACTACCCTGATCATTTAGAATAAATCATCATTAATAGAAGAATCTAAGTTAGCTCACTCTTTATAACAAAAAGTATGAGCTAACTACTATTTTTCAATACACTTCTACCTTAGTAGAAAAACACTTACGACTAGCTAGGTTTGAAGTGCAGTGGAATGTCTTACATTTCTGAGATACAAACAATACCACATGAATTTAGAGTAAACATATTGCCTGTTGGTTGCTCAACCGGATAACTTGCCCCCCCCGCAACTTCTTTTGTAGCCAGTTTAGTACTATGGCCTTGTTGAGAAAGATTTTTAATTGCTTTTTTATTCATTTTGATATTCATAATATTTTCCTTACATTTCTAATTTATTGATGGTTGCAGGGCTACAAGTAATAACTGTTGGAGGGCAAAAACCACCTACAACTTTGTCTGTCATTTTAATATCAATTACATTAAACTCTTGTAACTGTTTAAGTTTTCTTTTATTCAATTTCATAAGTTGTCACCGGTTACAGCTGAATAATAATAAATGGTGGAATACAACCATTACCATTTTCATCCATATACACCCCACCAAAAATATTCGCTATCATTTCTTTATTTTGTAACTCAATCATGTTTTTGCCTTTAAGTATTAATAAAAGTGAATTTTAACTTTGCTTTATACGGGATATTACTACACCCATAAGTAAGAAAATTACATCCATTCTTCAGGTGGAAATGGGCGAGGGTCGTTGCCGTCTTCAGGGATAGCCATGGTAACAACATCACCAGGTCCTCCATCTTCTTTAAGGCT
>NZ_WTLA01000046.1:0-13009 GCF_011378845.1 Pseudoalteromonas sp. Z9A4 | reverse complement strand
GCAGCTTCGCAACCTTGATTGAGCAGTTCAAAGATTCATCGAATGAAGAGCTTCAAATTGAGGTGGCTAAAGCGATGGCTAACCAAGGCTTTACTTATGATCAGCAAGGCAAGCCTGATGACGCACTCAACAGCTACGCAACTTTGATTGAGCAGTTCAAAGACTCATTGAATGAAGAGATTCAAATTCGGGTGGCTAAAGCGATGAACAACCAAGTCGTTTTTTATGGGAGTCAAAAAGACTTTACCGCTGCTCTAAATCTGCATTCGCAATTATTAGAGCGATTTAAGGATGCCAATAATGCTGAAATTAAAGCACAAGTAAAAACAGCGCTCGCTAATATTGCAGAGCTGGCTTTATTTTTTGAAACACCGGAACAGGTGCTCAGTCGTGTTACAGAAGTTGAAAAATCCATAGTTGATCAACAAATTTTAGCCGTAATGCAGTTTATTCGCTTTTTGCTTGACGATAAAACGATTGAAGAGGTGTTTACTGCCTTAACCGCAATCCCACCGGAAATGAAATTAACGTGGAGCTTTGGAGAGATTAAAGATTATCTAACCGATAATTTTGAAGGTATAAAGCAACAACAGATTCAAGCAGTTGTGCAGTATTTTGAGCAACATAAAGATATTGAGCAATTAAGGGATAAATTAGGGGTTCCAGGCTAGCTTTTGCCTTTTTATCGCCGTAAACGACGGCCTACGGATCGTATAAATTTGGAATATTTAAATTCTAATTAATTGTCGCCATAAATGACGACCTACAGGGCGGGCTTTAGCGTGTTAAATATCCTTGAGCTTTATCGCCGGACTTCCTGCAACCACTGTATTAGCTGCAACATCTTTGGTTACCATCGACCCTGCGCCCACAACAGCGTTATCACCAATGGTAACGCCAGCTAATACAATAACTCCGGCGCCAATCCACACGTTATTGCCAATGCTAATCTGTGCTGCAAAGTTTTCCTTATTAAGCCTTTCTGCTGGATTAGTAGCATGTGACACAGCAAGTAGCTGAACGTTAGGACCTATTAAGCAGTCATCACCGATAGTAATTGCCCCCTCACTAATTGGGGCATCTAAAATAGTGCAATTAATATTTATAAAAGTACGATCACCAAGAACTATTTGATTGCCGTAATCGCAATGAAAACCTGATTCTATAATTACACCATCACCCGACTTTAAAAATAACTCTTTGATACGTTTTAAGTTGCCTTTACTTGGGCTCTTATTAAATAAACGGCAGGTTTCACCTGCTTGCTTTCGCTGTGCTAAGTATTCTTTACTGATACTGTTAAATGACTGCATTGTATTTATCTTTATAACTTAATTAGTTACAGCTTACCGTACTTTTAGTTTTATTATTATTAGAATAAAACTGTGTTTTTTTTGCTCGTTCACTTGCCATTTAAGTTGTTTCGTTTAAAATCGCATAACTTTCGAAATGAAACTTAATTCACGAGCTTTATGACTAAACGAAACACACAGCAGCGTCGTCACAATATACTAGTTCAAGTTAATGAATTAGGTGAAGTAGCCGTTGAAAAGTTAGCACAGCAGTTTCAAACATCTGAAGTAACCATTCGAAAAGATTTAACCTCGCTTGAAAAAAGTGGCTTATTACTTCGCCGCTACGGTGGTGCTATTGCACTACCTAAAGAAATTGTTAGCGATGAAGTAGATTCAAAGCGCAAAGTCGCAATAGCAAAAGCTGCAGCAAAACTTATAAAAGATCATAACCGCATTATTATTGATAGCGGACGCACTACGGCAGCTATGATCCCTGAGCTTGCTGATAAGCGTGGGTTAGTTGTTATGACCAACGCAATTAAAGTAGCGAGTCGTTTATTAGCACTCGAGAACGAGCCGACACTTTTAATGACCGGCGGAACGTGGGATCCACATTCTGAGTCATTTCAGGGGCAAGTTGCTGAAAATGTATTATGTTCTTACGACTTTGATCAGCTATTTATTGGCGCTGACGGCATAGATGTAAAGCGCGGTACTACTACCTTTAATGAGCTAGTTGGTTTAAGCCAAGTTATGGCAAAAGCCGCTCGTGAAGTAATTGTAATGGTTGAATCAGATAAGATTGGCCGAAAAATACCAAATTTAGAATTACCGTGGAAAATAGTAACCACATTAATAACCGACGATGGCTTAGCAGACGATAAGCGCAAAGCAATTGAGGCGTGTGGTGTAAAACTAATTTGTGCAGAGGTTATACAATAGCTACTCAGTAGCAAGTATTTTAAAAATTAATGGAGACACTATGTGTGGAATAGTTGGGGCAGTTGCAGAACGTCCAGTAAACAAAATTTTAGTTGAAGGCCTTAAGCGCCTAGAATACCGTGGTTATGACTCAGCAGGCGTAGCATTGCTTGATGGCAACACACTTAATACTGTTAAAGCAGTGGGTAAAGTAGTTAACGTAGAAGCAGCTCTAGAAAAAGCAGGTGTTAGCGGTCATACAGGTATTGCACATACGCGCTGGGCAACACATGGTAGCGTTACAGAAGCAAATGCACACCCACATGTATCAAACAACCAGTTAGCACTTGTGCACAATGGTATTATTGAAAACCACGTGAGTCTACGTACAGCACTTAAAGCAGATGGTTACGAATTCTTATCAGACACTGATACAGAAGTAATGGTGCATTTAATTCACCAACTTCGTAAACAACACACAACGTTACTTGCATCAGTACAAGCAGCTGTTAAACAGTTTGAAGGCGCTTTTGGTACTGTTGTATTTGATAAAGACAACGACAACGAAATCATTGTAGCGCGCTCAGGTAGTCCTCTTGTTATTGGTTTAGGCCTTGGCGAGAACTTTATTGCGTCTGATCAGTTAGCATTACTACCTGTTACTCGTAGCTTCATCTTTTTAGAAGAAGGCGACGTAGCACGTATTACACGTGACACAGTAGAAATTTTTGATGCAGACGGTAACGCAGTTGAGCGTGAAGTGATTGAATCAAACATTACGCAAGATGCATCAGGCAAAGGCGATTACCGTCACTACATGCTAAAAGAAATTTACGAGCAGCCACTTGCTGTACGTAATACTCTTGAAGGGCGTTTAAACGACGACCGTGTGGCAATTGATGCCTTTGGCGAAAGCGCTCAGCAAATATTTAAAGATGTAAAACATGTGCAAATTATTGCCTGTGGTACGTCTTATCATTCAGGTATGGTTGCACGTTACTGGCTTGAGCAGTTTGCGGGTGTTAGCTGTAATGTAGAAATAGCTTCTGAATTTAGATACCGTCAGTCGTTTGTTCATGAAAATAGCTTACTTGTTACTATTTCTCAATCGGGTGAAACTGCCGATACGCTAGCTGCATTACGCCTAGCTAAAGAGCAAGGTTACATGGCCTCAATGACTATTTGTAACGTACCTGGTTCATCGCTTGTACGCGAATCAGACCTTGCCTTTATGACTAAAGCAGGCGCTGAAATAGGCGTGGCATCTACTAAAGCATTCACAACGCAGTTAGTTGGTTTGTTAATGCTTACTGCGTCTATAGCTCAGGAAAAAGGCCTTGATCAAAGCGCAATTGTAAATGCAATTAAAGTACTTCCAGCTAAGTTAGAAGAAACATTATTACTCGCTGATGGTATTGCAGATCTTGCAGAAGAGTTTGCTGATAAGCACCACTCATTGTTTTTAGGTCGTGGCTCGCAATACCCAATTGCAATGGAAGGTGCGCTTAAACTTAAAGAGATTTCGTACATTCACGCAGAAGCTTACGCAGCGGGCGAGCTAAAACACGGCCCATTAGCACTTATTGATGCCG
The DNA here is from genome assembly GCF_011378845.1 of Pseudoalteromonas sp. Z9A4. Taxonomy (NCBI): domain Bacteria; kingdom Pseudomonadati; phylum Pseudomonadota; class Gammaproteobacteria; order Alteromonadales; family Pseudoalteromonadaceae; genus Pseudoalteromonas; species Pseudoalteromonas sp. Z9A4. The sequence continues at coordinate 9,201 of NZ_WTLA01000046.1, read as the reverse complement.
ACATGCCAATTATTGTTGTAGCACCAAATAACGAATTGCTAGAAAAACTTAAATCAAACGTAGAAGAAGTACGCGCACGTGGCGGCATTATTTACGTATTCGCAGATAAAGATTCACACTTTGAGTCAGACGACACAATGCGTGTAATCAACGTAAACCACACTGACGACATTATTGCGCCAATTGTTTACACCTTGCCATTGCAGCTACTGTCGTACTACGTAGCGGTAATTAAAGGCACTGACGTTGACCAACCACGTAACTTAGCTAAATCGGTTACGGTTGAGTAAAATCAATAGGTTGGTAATTACCTGTTAAAGATAAAAAGGCGCTCAATGCGCCTTTTTTTGTACCTCAAAGCCTGTTAGATTAAATAACACACTATTTTATAAAGGATTAGTCATGCGTTTATTAACCGCTGTTTTTATATGTAGTATATTTATATTTTATTCTAGTAGCACACTTGCAGAGCCTGATTTAAAACAGCAAACCATTGGCTATCCGCAACACACACATACATTTAAATCGGCTGTTTTAAACGAAGAACGCACAGTTGTCGTTCAGTTACCTAAGAGCTATCAATCTGAGCCAAACAAGGTATATCCTGTTATATATCGCTTAGATGGAGCGGGTAATATACCGCTTGCCAGTGCTGTTATTGAGCGTTTGCAAAATGATAATCGTGCGCCTGAGGTTATTATTGTCGCTATTGAAAACACTAATCGCTTAAGAGATTTATACCCCACAGTTAATAAAGAGCCACAAGGCCCGGTAGGTGAAGGCGGAGGCGCAGCAAAGTTTTTAGCATTTATTGAGCAAGAGCTTATGCCCTTGATTAATAAAAGCTATCGTACGCATAACTTTAATGTGATTGCTGGGGGCTCAGCAGCAGGCGTGTTTGCACTTTATACTATGCAAGCTAATCCTGAGCTTTTCCAAGCGCATATTGCTTACAGCCCTGCCGTTTGGTGGAACTATGGCGCACCGGTAAAAGCGACTAATTCGTTTATCAATAAATCAAAAGACCTGAATAACTATGTTTATATAAATATTGGCGAAGAAGCTGGCGTAATGCGTGAGCGATATAATGAGCTGCAGCAAGCTTTACAATCTAATAGCTTGCCAAATTTACGCTTTTTCAGTGACGCATTTGAAAATGTATCGCATAACTTAACATCTGCCGCTGGGGCCTTTAATGCTTACCATCATTTATTTTTACCCAAACAAATGCCCATGAGTGCTTTAAGCGATGATATAGAATCTATTGATGTTTATTATAAAAAGTTATCTCAGCAATGGGGGGAGCAAATAACACCTCCAGAGGCGGCTGTTAGGCAACTTGGTTACAACCTAGTAAATATGCAGCAATATGAGCGGGCTGTGGCAGTATTTAAGCATAATGTTAAGCATCACTCACAATCTGTTGATGCACTATGGGGGTTAGGTTATGGCTATGAATTACAAGGTAATATACAACAGGCACTTATTAAAATAGAGGCTGCTTTAAATGTCGTAGATACCACATACCCCTATTTAGATACCTTAAAAGAGACTAAAAGTAGATTACAAACACAGTTAAATAAAACCCAGTAATATAAAAGGACAATGCGCGGGGCTAGCCTGCGCTTACAGTTACCTTTACAACACGCCGCTGATATTTAAATCACTAATCTCTACTTAATAAGCGCTAAATACGCTAAAATTACAGGCTACTTTTTTAGCAATAAGCCCGTAATAAATATGACCTCAGCCACAAGCCCTAGCACTTTTTCCGAACTTGGCCTTATTCCAGAGCTATTAGCTCGATTAACCGATTTGGAATATACCCAGCCTACACCTATTCAAGCTAAGGCTATACCTAGTGTGCTTGCGGGTAGTGACCTAATTGCAGGGGCAAATACCGGTTCAGGTAAAACAGCAACGTTTGCTTTGCCTATGCTACAAACCTTATTTTTAGAGCAAAGCGCTAAAAATGTAGCGAGCAAAGGCAACTTTGTCACTGGGCTTATTTTGGTACCTACCCGCGAGCTTGCAACGCAGGTGGCCGATAGCGTTAAATCGTATTCAGCTAACTTTAATGGCGCAATTAAAACGGTGGCGGTATTTGGTGGTGTGTCGGTTAATACACAAATGCAGGCTCTACGCGGCGGCGCCGATATTATTGTGGCAACACCTGGTCGCTTACTTGATTTAATCTCAAGCAATGCGATTAAGCTCGATAATGTAACTACGCTTGTGCTTGATGAAGCCGACCGTATGCTAAGCCTTGGCTTTACCGAAGAGCTGGCTGACCTTTTAGCGTTAATGCCTGCTAAAAAACAAACCATGTTGTTTTCAGCAACTTTCCCTGAGCAAGTTAAGCTATTAACGCAAGAGCTTTTAAACGACCCTGTTGAAATACAAGTACAAAACAAAGATGAAAGCACCTTAGTACAGCGTGTTTTTACCGTAAACAAAGGTGAAAAAACCACAGTTTTAGCGCATTTAATTAAAACCCATAAATGGCGCCAAGCGCTGATTTTTGTGAACGCTAAAAAAGACTGTGAGCATTTAGCGGCTAAGCTTGAAAAACGGGGTGTTAATGCACAAGTTTTCCATGGCGATAAAGGCCAAAGTGAACGTACTCGCGTAATAGAAAAATTTAAAGCGGGCGAAATAGAGGTACTTATCGCAACCGATATTGCTGCACGTGGTTTGGATATTGAAAAGCTGCCAGTGGTAATAAACTTTAATCTACCACGCAGTCCTGCTGATTACATGCACCGTATTGGTCGAAGCGGCCGTGCTGGTGAAGTAGGCTTAGCGCTTTCATTGGTTGATTATGAAGATTTGCATCACTTTAAAATAATCGAGAAGAAAAACAAACTACGCCTAGAGCGTGAAGAAGTAACCGGTTTTGCTGTAAACCAAGCAAACCTTGATGCAGCTGATGCGCTTAAAAATGAAAAGCCAATGGCAAAACCAGAAGGCACAGGCAAGAAAAAGAAAAAAAATAAAGCCGATGATATAGATGATGTGTGGAGTGGCTGGCGTCGTAAGTAACAATAGAGCTAAATAAATAGCTGTAAAAACCCGTAATTAGTAAACCTAATTACGGGTTTTTTGTTTTGTGGCTTTAACTTAAAGCGTTAGTTTTAAATTAATGGTCGTGATCTTCATCTTCTATTTCTTGTGCAATCCCTAACCAGGTAATGCTTGCAGGTGGAAAAGTTAACTCTAGCTCACTTTCAATTTCTAGATCTTCAAGGTGTACTTGCACTATGTGTTGAGCAATTGGATCGGCAATATAAGCAAACTGACCACTTTGCGCCACTGTCATACTAAAGCTCATTCCTTCGGGCATTGTGGTTACGTCTGCTTGAGTAATATCTACTTGGCCTGCGAGTTCCCAGTGCATTTCACCGTCATGTTCATGCCCAGTAAGTACATTTAAAAAGCCTAGGCTGTCGAGTATTAAAAAGTGTTCACCACTGGCTGAAAAAGAATAAGAAACAGCACTTGCGCCATCAGCAAGTTGCCATTCTACTTCTTCCATTTCGGCATTTTCAGGATGAATGCTAAGCAATACTGAACCACTGCCATCATGCCCTGCGGCAATACCAAAAATTGTGTCATTGCTTTTATGGCCGTACAAAGTACCAATGCGCTGATCGCCTACGGCATCTATATTTACAACTTTTTGAGCGCTGTATACATCACCTTGCTGATGGGCAATCAATACACCATCACCACAACCAAATACAACATAATCGTGATTCTGTGCTGCGCCGTGTAAATCGGGGCAGGTTATTTCAAACGTTTGCTCTAGTTCGTAATTACCATCGTGAAGATGATAAACACCCACTTGATCGGGAAGTACTTTGGCATTAGATGTATTACTTGCATCGTCGCGGCGAATGGTTGAGAGTAAATGCTCGCCGCGAGGCTCAGCTACACCATGCATGTTAATGTCGTAGTTAATGCCCGTTAGTGTAGCTGTTGTATTAGTAATATCGTTATCGGTTAGCACTTCTACTGAGGCAGGCGTACCGGTTTCTGCATCGCCATCGTAAAATATTGCTAATTGCCCGTCGTGAGTTATTAAGTGTGTAGGGCGACTACCACTTGTTAGCTCGTAGCTGCTAAACGCAGGGCCTTGCTCATAATCATGCAAGTGCTCTGCGTGATCTTCGCGCCACATACCGCCGTCTATAAACCCTAGGTAATCTTGAGTACGATTAGCAATAACAGCATAACGAAAGCCTGGTGATGCAGATAACGTGTTTGAGTCATTGTTCAGTGTAAATGTATCAAGTAATTCGTTGTTATCTAAATCAAAAAAGCTAGCTTCGTTACTGTCACCTGCCAGAACGGCAAGTCTGCCAAGTGAGTCTATGGTATAGCCGTCGTCATGGTCGTGATCATCATCATGATTGTGCTCGTCTTCTACAACAATAGGATCTTTTTCCACAATGTTGGTTTCTGCATCGCCACAGGCCGTAATAAATGTAGCGCTAATAGCGAGTGCAATAAGCTTTAATTGATATAGTTTTTTCATGTTTATTTCCTTTAATTATAATTTTTTAACGCTTAAAAATAACCGCGAATACCTAGCGCAAAACTACGTCCTGGACGTGGCGCTATATCCTTTACAAACGAGCTGTGCACGCGAGCTTCTGTATCTGTTAAGTTAGTGCCTCGTAGGTACACAGACATATCTTGGTTTAACACTGAAAGGTCGTAAGAGATGCTCGCATCAACTAAGGTGTAACCGTCTGTGGCTGTTTCTTGTGGGGCTGTGCGGTCTTGCTCTTGATAACGAGTTACGTGAATATGCGCACTGAGTTTATCTGTTTGATAGCTTAGTTCGCTGCCAAAACGAAGCGGTGGTGTACGGGGTAAATCGCCGCCGTCTTTAAGGCGTGCACGAACGTAGTCAGAGAATACATCTAGCTTAAACTCGTTAGTTAGTTGCCACGCAATTTGCGCTTCAAAACCATGTAAAACTACATCATCTGTTTTAAATAAATAAACGGGTAGCTCTGATGAATGGTCGTGCTCGTCAACGCCTTCTTCTTCATCGCCATGGTCGTGTCCACTTTCGGCGAATAAACCGGTGTCTATTTGGTAATAGTAGTTATCTACTTGGTTGTAAAAGGCATTTAAAATAAAGCCAACATCGCCTTGAGTTTTACGTAGGGTTAAATCGATATTATTGGCTGTTTCCAGATCAATTGCTTGTTCAGATAAACCCAAATGGCCATCTTCATCTAAATCAAATAGTGCGCCTACTTCGTAAGTGCCAGTACCAATATGCGGCCCAAACGATAACAACTCAGAGGCAGAAGGTGCGCGTTCAGAGCGCGATACCGAAAGCCCTAAGTTATAGTTAGATGTAAAATCCCATACTACCCCTGCCGATAAACTGACTGGCGTAAATTCATGCTCTACATCAAATACGCGAGTGGTTTCTGCGCTTTCTTCGTGGCCATGATCATGCTCGTCGGCTTCTTCTGCTTCATCGTGTGCGTGAGCGTCAATATTTGGCAGCAATACGTCGCCTGCTTCAATGGTTACACGCTCAATACGCCCACCTACCTGCACTAAAAAATCACCAAAGTGCCTTTCTTCCATTAACGCTACAGCAAAGCTTTCGGTCTCTGATGGAGGAGTAAAGGCCTCTTCACCTTGTGCTTCAACATCGCTTTGCTTGTAATGAAAGCTAATACCGCCATTCCATTCGTTAAATTGGTTATGCAGTAGGTCTATGCGTAATTCGTTGGTTTCGTTTTTAAAGGTAGTGCCAACAGCGCCGCTCTCAATTTCAGCGTGTTCGTAGTCGGTATGGCCAGCGCGGAGATTTATTTTGTTTAGCCATTTATTATCTAGGTTGTACTCACCTAATAATTGCACTTTAGTTTGCTCTAAATCAGCAAATACGCTTTCTTCTTCGTCGTTGTGTTCTTCCTCTTCTTCCTCGCCGTGCGTATGACCAGGAATACCGTATTGACGATTAAATTGCTCTACTGCTAAGCCAATAAAGCCGTTATCCATTAAATAGCTAGCGCCAACAGTAAAACCGTCAGACTCTTCATTACTGTTTTCAACTTTGTAATCGCTACTATGGCCTTCACCGTCGCTATCTATATCGGCAGCTACAGGTACCCCGTAGTCATCGGCCTCACGCCAAAATGCATCGGCGTAAAAAGCCACCGAGTCTGTGCCTGTGGTGGCATTAAACGAGGCCACTTTTTGGTTATCTACCGAGTTATGTTCTAGGTTCCATTCACCACGCGTGGTGCTGTCGGTAGGTACGCGGTTATCTACTACATTAACCACACCACCAATTGCGCCACTGCCATAAAACAGCGTTGCAGGGCCGCGTAATACTTCAATTTGTTGTGCGGTAGACGCCTCCGATGCAACAGAGTGATCGGGGCCAACGCGCGAAACATCACTAACATCAAGGCCATTTTGAGTAATAAGTACGCGAGGGCCGCTTAAACCACGAATAATAGGTGTGCTGGCTACTTTACTGTGAAAATTTGTATTAACGCCTGGGAGTTTTTCAAGGCTGTCGCCAAGGGTTGCAGCTTGTTGTCGTCTTAGTTGTTCGCCAGATAAAACACTAACAGGCGATGCAGATTCCATTGCCGACATATGAATAGGGGTCGCTTCAATATCAATAACTTCAATAGGCGAGCGCTTTAAATTAAAAGTAACCGATTGGTTTTCATCATTAGTTATTGTTATATCGCGATGAAGATGCGCATAACCAGGGGCTACAACGTGAAGCTCTTTTAAGCCATTTTTTAGTTCTGTTATAACAAATTTACCGTTTTCATCGGTGGTTACTTTAAGATCTGAGCCTTCAACTTCTACCGTTGCATTGGTAACTACTTTACCTTTGTTGTTTAAAATAACGCCTTCTATTGTGGATGCAAGCACACTAGCCGGCAATAAAGCTGCGATGAGAACAGCTAATTGCGATCTACGTTTCATTTGACTACCTTGTTGGATGTTATATTATATCAATTATGCGAGTAATGTTATAATATATCAACAGTAATTAACTTATGTTATTAAAATGTCTCCTTAAAAGTAACGTTTTTGAGTGGAGACACTGATTTAGTAGAGGAAATAATGAAGTCGAGTCAAAGTGTTATGGATCGTATGGCAATAGGGTTATCGGTAATGTGCACAGTGCATTGTTTTGCAACCCCGGTTATTTTAGCGTTATTACCAAGCTTTGCTGTAATGCAAATAGATAGTGAGCAATTTCATTTATGGATTCTTACGGCGGTAATGCCAACCAGTTTGTTGGCATTGAGTTTAGGCTGTAAAAAACATAAACGTACACGTTATATGGTGTCTGGTGTAACAGGCTTAGCTTTTATGATATTTGCCGTATTGCTAGGCCATGAAGTGCTCGAAAAAGCGCTAACCTTAATAGGCTCAGCGTTTATTGCTGTAGCCCATTGGTTTAATTATCAGCAATGTCTTAAACAGAATGACGACAACTGCCCGTGTTCAGGCAGTGAGCCAGATCAAGTGGTTTAATGCTATAAGTGCTGGTGGTTTAAACGAAAGCTATACTGGCACTTTATCTTTTATTTAAACTTTGTTTTTTGGATAGCTTAAATATTCGCTAAAAGTACTTTAAAGTAGGTACTTAATTTATTTTTAGCTTAGGTTAACCAATACAGTGCCTCTTATTTTAAAATCTCTTTTGCTTTTAAGTGCCTTAATATGTTTTAAATTAAGCGCAAATACCCCTTATTCAATACCCCGAAGTAACGTGGTTGAGCTCATTGAGCCCGTTAGCGAGCGGGCGTATCCTGTGTATATTCAGCTTCCTAAATCATACCAAAAGCAGCCTAATAAAACGTATCCAGTTATTTATGTAACCGATGCACCGTATACCTTTCCCATCGTTGCTGGGGCTACACGATTCCCTATGAATAGTGGCAAAATGCAACAGGCTATTATTGTAGCAATTGGCTATGAAAAAGGGTCCGCTGGCTCTAACAGCCGAATTAGAGATTACACGCCTACCTTTGCAAAAGATTGGAAAAAGCAAACAGGTAATGCCAAAGGGCATATTCAGTTTTTACAAAGTACAGTTTTCCCTTTTATTGAAAAAAACTATCGGGCCAGTAACTTACAAAGAACCTACATGGGGCATTCGTTAGGCGGTTTATTTGGCGCGACTATTTTATTAACGACACCCGATTTATTTAGCAATTATATTATTGGCAGCCCATCGGTTTGGTTTGATAACAATGCACTATTAGCGTTAAAAGTGAATAAGCCAAAATTGCCTATAAGGATATATATATCAGTTGGATCTATGGAAACGCCAGCTTTCGGCGAAGGGCAAAATATGGTTGAAGGTGCTAAGCAGCTAACGCAAAAAATTAATGCGCTTAAAAGTGACAATATAGAATTAAAAAGTGTTGTTATTGACGGCGCTAATCATGCAACCGTATTTCCAACAACAGCAATCCAAGGCTTAGATTGGGTGCTAGGTAAAGCGAAAATTAATATAATTAAATGATTTTTAACAAGCACAAAAAAAGCGACTACCCAATATGGTGTCGCTTTTTTAGTAAGTAGTATTAACTACTTATAAAAGGCTTCAACAGTGCCTTTTCTTGTAAGTAAAAGTGGTTGTCCGCGACGATCAAGGCCTTTTGGAGATGCAAACTTTATCCAACCTTCGCTGATGCAGTATTCTTCAACATCAAAACGCTCTTTGCCGTTGAACGTGATACCAATATCGTGTTCAAAAACTTCTTCCACATGATGTGGGTTGCGTGGATTAATAGAAAGGCGATCTGGTAAAGCAGGTTTTGCGGTAGTGTCGTTCATGGTCATATTCTATATTGAATGAAGTATGCGCTATTGTAGGCAATACAAAGCTTTCGCTCAAGAGAGATAGTAGTAAATGTGTTTAAAAATGTACTAATTAATGAGTTGTGTATACAAATGAGATTGCGCTTGGGAAATATTTACAGAGGAGGTTTTGAAGATATTCGACTAAATAATTATAAAGGTAAATATATTAATGGGTTATCTCTAACCCACTAAATTGTTTAGCAATTAGATGCTAACAATGTTCTCGGCTTGTGGACCTTTTTGACCTTGAGTAACAGTAAACTGTACACGTTGGCCTTCAGCTAAAGTTTTAAAACCGTCGCCAGAGATTGCGCTAAAATGTGC
>NZ_WTLA01000045.1:0-21880 GCF_011378845.1 Pseudoalteromonas sp. Z9A4 | reverse complement strand
TTCAGACATAAAAATAGGCCACAACTTCTGTTGTAGCCTATTATGAGCCCTTTGAAAGATCGTTCAATTAGCTTAAACGATCTGCATTATGCTATTAGCACGGCTTTTTTGTGTCTGTAATTTGGCTAACTTTAATTAGTTAAGGGCACTGTTAAATACAACCTCGTACAAGCCCCTTTTTTATTCAATTATTTTTTCATTCCCTTTAAACCTTTTCGAACTGTTATTACGTCTAACTTATCAATACACTAACTCAATAATAATAATTAAAAGGCGACATCACGGATGTTACACGTTAAACCCGAACAAACGCCTTTATGCGAAGCTAAACTCATTGAGCGTGTTAAATCAGGTGATCAAGGCGCATACACAACGCTTTATGAGTTACATATAAAACGAGTCTACGGTTTATGTTTACGCTTATTAGCGGACCAAGCGCATGCTGAAGATGCAGCCCAAGAAGTGTTTGTACAGGTATGGCGTAAAATAGCGCAATTTGACGGTCGCTCGCAGTTTTCTACTTGGCTCTACAGCGTTGCCAGTAATGTTGCGATTAACTACTTACGCAAGCAAAAAAATTGGCTGCAAAAAGTAGTGATCATTGAACACTGCGGTATGGATGAGCAATCAGCTAATGACTGCAAAGGCTTAAATGGTCTCGATAAATTAATAGTAAGGCTTCCTGAGCGCGCACGTATGGTGTTTGTGTTGTTTGCAATCGAAGGTTACAGGCACGAGGAAATAGCCGAGCAATTAGGTATGGCTGTTGGTTCAAGTAAATCGCAATATCATCGTGCTAGGCAGCTACTACAAGAGTGGTATGAAAATGAATAAACCAAATTTTGACGACTATTTAAATGAGTCATTAAACACGCTTGATAAAGACATTACGCCACAAAAAGACCTGTGGGCGGGAATTGAGCGAGCAATGGTTAGTAATAAGCAGGACCTAAAAGGCTCTGCTATTTGGCCAAAACTAACAGCGATAGCTGCCTGCACATTAGCGGCTTTAATTGCTGTAAATCTATTTGTTATAGCGCCCGAGCCGCAACCCGTAGTGGCTATAAGTGATTATTTTTCGGCTCAAAAAAACAGTTTATTGGTTGAATATGAAAATAAAGAAGCATTGACCACTAACTGGCAAACGCAGCTACAAGAGCTTGAAAACGCAGAGCAAGCAATAAAGCAAGTTCTTGAAAATGAGCCACAAAACCAAGCGCTACTAACAATGTTAGCGCAAATATATCAACAACAACTTGATTTAATTAACAAGGTGCACGCGCCACGTTGGCAGCACATTTAGGAGTACGACATGAAAGCGATTTTATTAGGACTGAGCTTATTTCCGTTGGCGGTATTAGCGGGTGAAAAAATAGATAAGCAAATAGACGTACCAAGTGGCGGCACTATTTTTATTGAAAACCAACGCGGTGATATACATATTACAGGCTGGGATAAAAACGAATTTAAAGTATCTGGCGAGCTTGATGACAAAGCCGAGGGTTATGAGCTTAAAACAAATGGCGATAAAACTCAGTTTATTGTAAAAATGCCACGTAAATCAAATTGGAGTAATAATGGCGATGGCTCAAGCCTAACCATATTTATGCCTAAAAGCAGTAGTTTAGAGTTTGCTGGCGTTAATGTATCGGTGACTGCGAAAGAGCTAAAAAATGGCGCTGAAGTTGATGTGGTTAATGGCGAAATTACGGTAGATGATATTACTGGCAACATTAAGCTCACCACCGTAAATGGTGATGTAAATGCAGAAAACCTAAGTGGTAATATTCAATTTGAAACCGTAAATGGCGAAATTAACGATAGAGAATCAAGTGGTGAACTACGTTTTAGTGCTGTTAATGGCGATATTAAATCAACCTCAAGCGCCAATGATGTGCGCCTTGAAAATGTAAATGGTGATATAGATTTTACGCTATCGTCAATTAAAAACTTACGTATTAACACGGTGAATGGCGAAGCCGAAGTACATATTAAAGAGCTTTTAAAAGGCGGTGATGTACGTTTTGAATCGGTAAGTGGCGATGGTGATTTTTACTTTCCTGACAGCATATCTGCAAATTTTGAAATTAAAGCGCACGCTAATGGCAAAATCATTAATAAAGTTACTAGCGATAAAGTCAGTAAAGCTAAATACGGCCCAGCCAGTGATTTAGAATTTAGCATTAATGGCGGTAATGCTAATGTTGAAATGGATACAATTAGTGGACGCATAGAGCTTCGTATTAAATAACGCTCATTCACCTTCACGATTACAAAAAGCAGGAAAAGATTTCCTGCTTTTCTATTTGCACAGCCCCTTCAAGTCGATAGAATAGAGCCATTCAATTTTACTACTGTGAAGTTATGGCCAAACCAGATAAGCAAGTCGATACACTTAAAGTTCCTCCCCATTCAATAGAAGCTGAACAATCTGTTTTAGGTGGCTTAATGCTTGATAACCAAGCTTTTGACCGCGTAGCGGAGCTTGTTGTATCACAGGATTTTTATACCCGCACGCACAAGTTAATTTTTGAGGCGATGACGGCACTTGCTGAGATTGGCGATCCGATAGATTTAATCACTATTTCTGAAAGTTTAGAAAAAAATAATAAACTGGCAGGAATTGGTGGCTTTGCTTATTTAGCAGAAATAGCTAAAAACACGCCAAGTGCTGCTAACATTGACGCTTACGCAAGTATTGTACGCGAACGTGCTGTTGTACGTGAAATGATTGGCGTAGCGAACGAAATTGCAGAAGCAGGTTTTAACACCGAAGGGCGTACCAGTCACGACTTGCTCGATTTTGCCGAAAGCAAAGTGTTTAAAATAGCAGAGCAACGAACAAAAAATAATGAAGGCCCGCAAAGCATTCATAGCATCCTTGAAAAAACCGTTGATAAAATAGAAGAGCTTTATCAATCACCACAAGATGGTGTAACGGGTGTGAGTACAGGTTATGCCGATCTTGATAAAATGACGACAGGCCTGCAACCTTCTGACTTAATTATTGTTGCAGCGCGTCCATCTATGGGTAAAACCACTTTTGCGATGAACCTTGCAGAACATGCTGCAATGACTCAAGACAAACCAGTATTAATTTACTCTCTAGAGATGCCTTCAGAACAAATTATGATGAGGATGCTAGCGTCTCTTGGCCGTATTAACCAAACTAAGGTACGTACTGGTCAGTTAGATGATGACGATTGGGCACGACTTTCATCAACAATGGGCTTGTTGATGGAAAAGGGTAAAATGTACGTTGATGATGCATCGGGCTTAACACCTACCGATGTGCGTTCACGTGCAAGGCGTATAGCCCGCGACCACGGTGGCATTAGTATGATCATGGTCGATTATTTGCAGTTAATGCGTGTACCAAGCCTTGCTGATAACCGAACGCTCGAAATTGCTGAAATTTCACGTTCACTTAAAGCACTAGCAAAAGAGCTAAAATGTCCGGTTGTTGCGCTTTCGCAGCTAAACCGTACGCTAGAGCAACGTGCCGATAAACGCCCAATTAACTCAGATTTACGTGAGTCGGGATCGATAGAGCAGGATGCCGATTTAATCATGTTTATTTACCGTGATGAAGTTTATAACGAAGACAGTACTGACAAAGGTATTGCCGAAATTATCATAGGTAAACAACGTAACGGCCCAATTGGTAAAGTGCGTTTAACATTCCAAGGTCAATTTTCTCGCTTTGATAATTACGCGGGACCAGCGGTAGATGACGATTACTAATGCGCTTAGCCACTGCTGAAATTAATTTAGCTGCACTTGCGCATAATTTAGCGCAAGTTAAGTGCTTTGCACCTAACAGCAAAGTAATGGCGGTGCTAAAAGCAAATGCTTACGGGCATGGTTTAGTAACGATTGCGCAGCATTTAAATAATGCTGACGCATTTGCTGTGGCGCGTATAGATGAAGGGCTTGCCCTTCGAGCTGGGGGCTTAACAAAGCCAATAGTTTTACTAGAAGGCTTTTTTAACAAAGCCGACTTACCTATTTTACTCGCTAATAACTTTCAAACTATTATTCATGATGAATACCAATTAGCCGCGCTTGAAAAAGCAAAGCTCGATGCGCCAATAACATGCTGGTTAAAAGTAAATACAGGTATGCATCGACTAGGTATTGCGCCAGAGCAGTTTGAAGAGTTTTATAACCGCTTACAAAAAACACCTAACGCCAAAAATACCGTTAATTTAATGACACACTTTTCGTGTGCTGATGATGTTGATAATGCCAAAACGGTTCAACAAATCACGTTATTTGATAACTTAGTGAATGGCATTGACCAAGCACATTGTTTATCAAATTCTGCTGGTATTATTGCATGGCCGAGCGGTCATGGTGATTGGGTGCGCCCTGGGCTTATGCTATATGGCGTATCGCCAATGGCAAATAGTATTGGGCAACAACACAAATTAAAACCAGTTATGCGCTTAACTACGCGCGTAATTGCAGTGCGTAATGTACCAGCCAATGAGGCGGTAGGGTATGGCGGTCGTTGGAAAAGCGATAAACCAACCAAGTTAGCTGTTGTGGCTATGGGTTATGGCGATGGTTATCCTCGGCACGCTAAAGAGGGCACGCCAGTTGTAATTGGCAAGCAACGTTATGGTATTGTAGGTAGTGTTGCTATGGATATGATTAGCGTAGATATAGGCGCTAATGAGCATAATATTAAAGTGGGCGACAGAGTCACTATGTGGGGCCCTGAGCTACCAGTTGAAGAAATAGCATTATGCGCTGATACTATCCCTTACGAGCTATTATGTAATATTACACCGCGCGTAAGTTATGAGTATCAGCGTTAATACAGCTATATTTACTCTTTTATAAAGTAAATATCGCTAAAGCCCATACGGGCAAATTCTTGGTCGCGAAAGTTACGAACAGAAGCAGAGCCTTTTGAGGTCATTTCTATTTGCTGTACCATGCTTAAGTAATTAGTCAGATCAATACCTTCGGCGGCAGCAATTGCTCGATACATGTCGTGGTATTTATCTTTAGCGAAATTAATCTCGCGCGGTTCGTTTTTATATTTGTAGGTTATTCTACGTGCCATATTAAGCTCATTTCAATTGAGTATTGCAGCGATTTTACACTGTATTTAATAACGGCTCTAGCATTGAATGACTTGTTGTAATCGGTAATTAAAATAAAGAGTCAAAAATGAAATTATCAGTAGAGATCAGTAAATACCCACTTCACCAAGATTATATCCCGTTTATTCAAGGCTTTATTGACAGATTAAACGAATACGATGATTTAAAAGTGATTACTAACACGTTATCAACACAAATTTTTGGTGATTACGATTTAGTAATGCAGGTGTTAAATACCGAAATTAAACGTTCATATGAAGAATTTGGTAAAGCTATTTTTGTATGTAAGTTTCTCTCTGGCGACTTATCGCCTGAATAAGCTATAACAATCGGCACAACTAAACGGTAACTGCATAATATGGACTTTTTAACACAAACCTTAAGTGGTTTTACAGCAATGTCGCATTGGGAATATATTGCGGTAGGGTTGTCGATGGCTTATTTATTATTAGCAATAAAAGAAAGCTTATGGTGTTGGCCTGCGGCATTTTTTAGCACGCTCATTTATACAATAATGTACTGGAATGGCGCATTACTTATGGAGTCGTTACTTAACTTTTATTATATGTACATGGCTGTATTTGGGTGGGTTGTATGGCGTAAAGGCAAAGCTGCGAATTTAAATATTACATCGTGGTCAATAAACAGTCATGCTGTTTTAATTAGTTTAACAACCGTAGCTGCAATATCGATTGGTTACGTTATGCAAAACTATACTCATGCCGATTTTGCTTATCTTGATAGCTTTACAACGTGTTTTGCCGTAGTAACTACTTACTTAGTGGCTAAAAAAGTCCTCGAAAACTGGTTGTACTGGATTGTAATAGATGCCGCTTCTATGTATTTATATTACGAAAAAGGCTATTACCCAACGCTAGCACTCTTTATATTTTATACCATTATGGCAGCGTGGGGCTTTAAAACCTGGTACGAAGAGTACGAACAAAGCCAAGCTAAGCCTCTAGCACAGCTTTAATCAATGATTGCATATACTCAGTTAATAAAAATGTGTAGTGCGTTTATAGAGCCTACAAGCATTGTTTCAAGCGAGCGATTACTTAATGGCTTTAGTAACGATAATTTTTTAATACGTACCGAGCAACAAGGGTATTTGTTAAAGTGTTATAAAAGCCATTGGCCAAGTGACGGCCTTGAAGCGCAGCGCTTTTTAAGTGACTTTAATATATGTCCTGAGCCTATTTGGCTTGATAAAGAAAATTGTCGTGCGGTATTTAATTATATTGAAGGCAAGAGCGCGCAATTGGATATAACGCTTAGCTTTATTAATAAACTTGCTCAAGTTCACAATTACAATGTGTCCACCGCACGAATGGATATAGCTAAAGAGCTGAATTTTTACCAAAGCACTGATGTGTATACTCGCTATAAACCTCAAATAGAGCAAGCATTAAAAGCGGTTGCAGCAATGCAATTTAATGAAGGCTTTTGTCATAACGATTTAGTAAAAGACAACATTATTGTGAATGCTTCAGGCATGTATTTAATTGATTTTGAATACGCACAAACTAACGATGTGTATTTTGATTTGGCAGCCCTTGCAGTGAGCTTTAATCTTAATGAGAGCAGTGAAAAAGCGTTGTTAAATAACTATAAAAATAGCATCGATAAAACAAGCAAGCTTAATCTTTCAATGGATAAGTTGAATTATTATAAGGTGTTTTTTTTAGTGTTATGTATTGGCTGGTATGAAGAGCGCAGCATAACTAATAAATCTGTAATGTTACGTGCGCAGCTAACTAAACTCGTTAATAATACTTTTTGTAGAAGTTAAAGACCACCAAAGCGCTCGGCGAGCTCTTTGTATTTTGTTACTTCGGCTGTATCAAATTGTGGTTCACCATTTTCATCTTCTGATTTAGCAATTAATAAACTTTCTCTAGAGAGACGTTTTACACGCTCTACTTTTACACCTAAAAACTCAGCAACTTGCTCAGTAGACATTAAATTCATCGTTATTTCCTCGTATTAAATCAATCTACACAGCGACAACCATAGTTGTAATGTTTATAAATAGTCGCTGTTTTCTTCTTAATATGAATAAATAGCGTGTTTTTGAGCTATTGTGAAGTGTTTTATTTGAAATAGCTTAATTAACGAGCATACAAGCCAATGTTACTGGTATTTACTAAAATATATCTTTATCATTGCCTGTGCTAAAGCACTGATATCGCGAGTTGGTGCGGCGGCAACAAATGTGCTCTCGTGGTGAAATGGATATCACGTGGCCCTCCGGAGGCTGAGTTGTAGGTTCGATCCCTACCGAGAGCGCCATTTGCTTTTACATGTACTAATATTCCCCTCTGTGTTACCGAGCTTCTCATTAATTACTTTTGTATTTAAAAATGCATTTGCTGCATAAACTTTGAAAGTTAATTTTAAAAACAGCTTTCTAGTTATTTATACAATGCAAAATTGCATTATTCAAAATGTTATCTAACGTTATGTATGAATATACGACAAAATTATAAATGAGGAAAACCGATTCAATGTTAAATAGTCAGTTAGAAATACTCGCTCAAGGACATGCTTATCTTGAAAGTGTAACTAAAGAGGATTATTCGCAAATCGTTGCTCCTAATTTTATTAGTTCAGCTGGGTCGCATATGCGCCACATTATCGATCATTACCAATCTTTAATGACGGGCTTTGGTATAAACAATATTGATTACGATAGTCGCCTACGCGGCAGTAATATTGAAAGTAACCCCTGCGAAGCTATAAAAAAAATCGCCGAAATAGCATCGTGGATTGAACAGCTAAGTACAGATGATTTTAATAAACAGCTATTACTTTCAAGCGAAGTTTCAATTAAAAGTAAAAATGTACAAACTGTAACAACTTCATTAGCACGAGAGCTTATATTTGTAGGAAGCCATGCAGTACATCACTATGCAATGATTTCACAAATTACCTTTGCACAAAAAGCATCATTCGACCAGAATTTTGGGTTAGCACCAAGTACAGCCACTTTTTTGAGAGAAAAAAGCCAACAAAGCCAATCAAAATCATTGCGAAGTTAATATGTGCACTTTAAGTTACTTCTTAACTGATGATGGCTACGAGTTGTTTTTTAATCGTGATGAGCAAAAAACGCGAGAGATGGCAATCGCCCCGAGTAAGCACACAGGTAACGCAATTTATCCTATCGATCCGCAAGGGGGGGGAACTTGGCTTGGTGTATCGCATTGGGGGCAAACATTAGCTTTATTAAACGATTATCAAAGTGTATTTGATATAACTGCCGTAAAGCATAGTAGAGGCCTTTTAATCCCGCATTTACTAAGTAGTAAAATCCCTGCATTGTCTCAACTACAAAATATGGATTTATCGGGTTATGCGCCTTTTAAATTATGTATTTTTCCGGATAAATTATCGCTAAATAATAGTCACATCGCTTTTGTGCGGTGGGACACAAAACAATTAATCGATTGCCAAGTTGAATCGCTTGCAACGTCATCTGGCGTTGAGCTAGAAACTGTTACACAAAAGCGTAAACAACAATTTAAGCAACTTATTGATTTAAGATATCCTGCAAGTGAGCAATTTTTAGCATTTCATTACAGCAAGGCTGATCAAGGCCAATATGGTGTAAATATGCAAAGAGAAGATGCAATGACAGTCAGTATTAGCCATATTAAAGTTGGTAACACTATACGTTTCAATTATTTTGATAAGCAGTCTCAGCTCATTAGCAGCATTAGTTGTTTAAAAGTGGCTGCAGCTTAACTAAATATTTTTATAGCCATAACTATTACATAATTAAAAACAAAAAAGTCGATGCAATTAATTACATCGACTTTTTTGTTAACTGTATTTTACCTGCTGTATTAATACAGCAGGTAAAAATTATGAGTGATTTATATAATCATCTTTTTTGTCACCAAGGTAGAGCTTAAGTAGCTTTTCAGGTGCACTTGGTAGGTGCACACTTAAAAGCAATCCTGGAGTGTGATTAAAGTTGCTATCAATCCCCATACAATGAAATTGAGCGCCTAGCTTATGATATTGCTTTAATAAAATTGGTATGTCTTTTTTATCTTCTTCTATTCCCATAACCAATGTTGATACATGATCTATGTTTAACGTGTGATCATTAATGAAGTCTTCAAACTCTGGGTGAACTTTATTATTAAAAGGCGTATTGGCGCTAACACCTTGTTTATTATTAACCATTGCATGATCAATAATTGCGACAGAACGAGGGTCATAAAGCTTACTTAATGAAACCGTGCCATATAAAGTCCTATAGCGTGGGTTTTGCGCCATAAACGCACCAATCCCTTTAAATAGCAGTAATAAGCCATGGTAACTGCCTTGATGTTTTTGAACTATAAACGAGCGACCCATTTCCAAGCACGGCTGTTGTTGATTAATAAAAGAGGGTTCGAAATTAAACATTTGTGATAAATAAAGGGCGCTTACATCGCTATCTTTTTGTAATAAATCAGTTTGTCCAATTCGATAAGCACCAATGATTTCTTCATTTTTATGATCAAAAATAAATAAATGCATGTAAGTTGCGTCAAACTTATCGGTATCACATGGCTCGCCGCTTCCTTCGTTCAATGTACGAAAGGTTATTTCTCTAAGGCGTGTTATTTCAGCAACACAATTAGGTATTTGCTCTTGATAACCGTAATAAACGGAGTAACTTTTAAACTCTAGTAAGTGCTGCTCGTTTGCTAAGTTAGCAAGTTCACTCGCCATTTTTGTTTTATCAACACCCTGCATAATAGCTTTGAGCTTTGTTGATTGGTTATCGTTTTGCCAAGGTGTTATAAAGCGTTCATCGTTTAAATAGCAAAGCAGGCGTGCAATATCATTAATATCGTCAGTTTTCTCAAATTTATTTAATAACTTGGGTGTAAGTAAATTACCTGCACCTAAATTAATGGACCTTTTTTGAATTTTAAGTAATTCACGTATTAGCATTAATAATCTAAATCGATAGTAAATGCGTCCTAAACTGTAAAACATAGGGCTGTTTTGACCACTAATAAATACAGGCAATAAAGGAGCCTGTGCTTTTAAAGCTAGTTGAGCCGCTAAGCGATTCCATTGTCCGTCGGTTACACGCTGTTTTTCAGATTGAAAAAATGACACTCTGCCAGCGGGGAAAACCACAAGTAAACCATCGTTATTTACATGTTTAAAACACTGTTTAATTGCACTGGTATTAATGGCTGCTTTTGGTTTTAGTGGATTGGCAAAAATAAAATAGTCTTTAATTTCTTTAAATATTTTTAAACCAACGTTAGCCATTACTTTTGTATCGCTACGATAATGGGTGAGCAATTTTGCAATTATTACGCCCTCAATCATGCCGTAAGGGTGGTTACATACCACTATGCAAGGGCCTTGCTTTGGTATTTTGTTAATAACACCTTGTGCGCCAAGTACATTAATACCCAATACATTTAAAAGCTTTTCACTAAACTCTTGTTTATCTAAACCGGATAAATTATTAGATAGGTAAATATCTCGCAGTTTATTCATACCCAATAGGCTATCGAGCAGCGGAGCGGCTATTTTTAGTACATGACTTATAGGGGAAGCGATGCTTATTGCCGCTACACTTAAGTTTGATACAGGGTGGTTTAGTTTTGTCATATACGTTAATGCTCTTAAATATTTGTAGCTGTTGTGTGTATTTAGACCGAAGAAAAGCAATGTTCCGTTCAGATTAGGTTAATTAACATGATAAGAACAATATTATGTTTAAATTAGGTTGATTAATGTAACAAAAATAATATTTAAATGGTTTTTCTAGTACTTAAAATCTGTATTCAAGTGAGGAATTGAAATTGGATTTCAATTTTTCTGAGCCAAAATAAAAACTGCATAGCGACAGAATAATTATATAATTAGCCATCCTTTTTGGTTATATATCACTACTTATAACTCAAAAACTAGACTTTTAAGCTTAATTAATGCTATTTATGGTATATATATCTTAACTGTAAAAAAACCTCACCTTTATGCTAATTACTTTGCCTGTGTCTGAGCTCACTCCTGGTATGTACGTTGATCGCGTGACTAAGCAGCACGAGGGGATCGATAGCATTAAAATCAAGACCAGTGGTATGGTTAATGATAGCTCTATTGTCAAACGACTAATTTCTGAGGGAGTATTAGAGTTACTTATAGATTTTGCTAAAGGCGATGTGCCGGTTCCTTCCAAATATAAGTCCCAAAGTAAACATGAAACATTTAACAGTCAGGAACAAGCAACCAAAACATCTATAGTAATAACGCTTGAACAAGAATTTGCTAAAGCAAGTGTAAATTACGATCAATATGGTAGAAAACTTCAATCGTTGTACAGTGATTTAACTTCAGGTCTAACTATAAATATAAGAGCTCTTGATGAAATAGTAAGTGAAATAGTTGATTCTATTTTTCGTAACCCAAGTGCTATGACTATTCTTACTCGTATAAAAGATAAGCACAGCTATAATTGGCGCCACATGATCAACTGCGCCATTTTTACTGCCGTATTTGCTAAATATTTAGGGTATGAGCGAGCTGATGTGCAAGAGCTTGCTATGGGCGCATTAATTCATGATTTAGGCCAAGCTAAACTACCACAAGGCATATTTTCAAAGCCAACTAAATTCACTAAAAATGAGCTTGCAGCAGTTAAAAAGCATGTCGCACAAGGGTTTGGCTTACTTAAGGAGGAGAAGAAAATAACACCGCTTATGCTCGATATGATAGTAAACCATCATGAGCGATTAGATGGTTCGGGTTATCCTCGAGGAATAGAATCTGATAAGTTAAGTCGTCCAGCGCGTATTATGGCTATTGTAGATGTGTATGATGCAATAACTGCTGACAGGCCGCATCAAGATGGTGATGAGCCCATTAACGCTTTGCGATATCTATTAGCTAATAAACAACAGTTTGATGCTGAACTTGTACAGCACTTTATTAAGTGTTTAGGAGTACACCCAGTCGGAACAATAGTAAAACTTACCAATGATCGCTTAGCGCTGGTACTGGAAGGTAATACACTTAACCCTATAAAGCCTAAAGTTAAGTTGTTTTATAATGCTAAACATAAGCATCAGGTTACACCAAAAGATATAGACTTAAATGGGAATGCGCAAGAGGTTAAAATACTAGCCAGCGTTAAGCCCTTAGACTATCAGATTAATTTGTCTCGCCTGCTAAAAGAGCACTTGCTGAACTAGCTTTATTGCATTGTCTTTTTTTAGTCTGTTTTGCAGAAATAAATGCACCTAAAAAGCAACTTCCCATCAGTGTGAGCCATAACAAAGTACCTAACTCTACATGCAATGCAAAACAACAAAGTGCTAAAGAAATCAACGCATTTAACATTGCCCCTAACCAATAATGGTTTACGGGGTTATCGCATTGCCCAGCTTGAGTACATGCACAGTAGTTTGCTTTGTAAAAGCAAAATACACTCGCCCCACAAAATATTAACCCTGTAATAATAAATAAAATGATCACAGTTTAACTTCCTTTGCGATTTTATAATAAGTGTAAGTTGCGTCTAACCCCAAGTCAATCTAAATGATAATTAATTACATTTAGAGTCTTTACTCTAATACCACACTTCTCATCCGATGAGTTTTAAATAGTTGTTAAAATGTCGTTAAAAAACATGTTTTTTACTGTTTTTTGACGCATTCATAGGGTTTTTTACAAAAAATTAAGGTAGTGTAATCACGTTTTAAATCCTAATAACAACACACATAGTACCCAGACAGTCAGTTTGGTTAAGGACTCAACAATGAAATTTTCTAAAACTCTTATTGCAGCTTCGCTCGCATTTGTTTCGGCTGATAGTTTTGCAGCTGCGTTTCAATTATCAGAACAAAATGCATCGGGTTTAGGCCGTGCATACGCTGGTGAAGCTTCTATCGCAGACGACGCGTCTGTAGTTGCTCGTAACCCTGCACTAATGACTTTATTTAAAGACAAGCAACTAAGTGTTGCTGCAATTGGCGTAATTCCAGATGTAAGCTTAGAAGGCGAAAGCACTAATAACGGTATCGATCCAAGTGCATTAGATGACGATAGCATTGCACCAAGTGCAGTGGTACCAGCAGCTTACTTTACTATGCCTTATAACGATAAAATCTCACTTGGTTTTGGTGCGTTTTCAAACTTTGGCTTATCAACTAAATTTAATGATGACTACGCAGCAGGCCAGATTGCGGGTGAGACTGAGATTTTTACAGTTAATATGAATGCAAGTGTTGCCTATAAAGTAACTGAGCAGTTTAGTTTTGGTGTTGGCCTGAATGTAATTTATGCTGATGCAACTATAGTTCGAAAAATAGGTGTAAACCCTTTTGGCGCTCCAAGTTCAACGAACGTTGTTGATCTTGAGGGTGATGATACTGGCTACGGTTTAAATGTAGGCCTAATGTATCAACTTGATGAAAATAGCCGTTTTGGTTTTAATTATCGTACAGAAACAGATATAACATTTGAAGGAACTTATTCAAGCGCTGCACGTGGTATCGCTGAGCGCTCAGGTTCTGTTGATATTACTCTACCCGCTATCGCTGAATTTTCTGGTTCACATCAGTTAGATGAAAAGTTAGGTTTACACTACAGCGTACTATGGACTGGATGGAGTAGCTTTGACAAATTAGAAGCTGAAGTTGGTTTACCACCAGAGCAAGGTTTTGAAAAAACAGAAGACTTCTCTGATTCTTTGCGCTACTCAGTAGGTACTGATTACCAGTTAAATGAAGACATACTACTTCGTGCTGGTGTTGCATTTGATGAGTCGCCGGTATCACAAACGCACCTATCAATCTCTATTCCTGATACAGACCGTTTCTGGTTCTCGTTTGGTGGTAACTACACAATTGATCAAAACTCTAATGTTGATCTTGGTGTGAGTATTATCCGTGGTAAAACACAAACGTTTACAGAAACTGATGACTCAGGTAGTCAGTGGGCTTTTGAATCTAAAGGTCACGCAGTACTAGTTGGTGCTCAGTACAACTACAAGTTTTAATGTAGAAGTGTCTTGTGGTTAATCACAGGGCACAAAAAAGCCGCTCACTTTAATTAAAGTGAGCGGCTTTTTTAATGCCTATTAAATAGTGTTAATAGGCATAATAACTAAAATTATAAGCTTTCTATTTTAGTTTTTTGCTCAAGTAGCTTAGTTTTAGCATCGCTAAATTCAGCCAGTTTTGCATTTTCTTTAGCAAGTACCGCTTCAGGTGCGTTGTTTACAAACTTTTCGTTAGCAAGTTTGTTTTGCACTTGTGCTAGGCCTTTTTCTGCTTTTTCGAGTTGCTTATTAATACGCGAAAGCTCGGCTTCCACATCAATTAAGCCCGCCATTGGGATCATGATCTCAAGGTTGCCAACATAAGACGTGGCACATGCTGGTGCATCGTCTTTGTTTTCAAGCATTGTAAACTCTTCAATTTTTGCAAGTGATGCTAAAAATGATTTGTTTTCTTCAATGCGTCGCACGTCGTCGCTCGATGCATTAGCAAGTAATACGCTAAGTGGTTTACTTGGACTAATATCCATTTCACCACGAATATTACGAATAGCTAAAATAAATTGTTTAACCCACTCTAAGTCGTCCATTGCTTTAGCATCAACGCTTGCTTCATTATATACAGGGAACGGCTGAACCATAATGCTGGTGTTTGCTGTTTCAAGGCCTGCAAGTGGTGCAACACGCTGCCAAATAGTTTCAGTGATGTATGGCATCATTGGGTGCATTAAACGCAGTAAGCTTTCAAGTACGGTAATAAGTGTATTACGTGTACCACGTTGCTGCGCTTCATTACCTTTAAATAATACCGGCTTAGTTAGCTCTAAGTACCAATCACAAAACTGGTTCCAAGTGAATTCGTAAAGTGTGTTAGCAGCTAAGTCAAAACGGTAGTTATCTAAATGCTCTGTGTAGGTTTTAACGGTTGCTTCATATTGACCTAAAATCCAGCGGTCAGCTAATGAAAGCTCCGTTTGAGCCCCGTTTGTAAAACCACAGTCTTGCTCTTCTGTATTCATTAATACGTAACGGCTCGCGTTCCATAATTTGTTACAGAAGTTACGGTAACCTTCAAGGCGGTTCATATCCCAGTTAATATCACGACCGGTAGATGCCATTGCAGCAAGGGTAAAGCGAAGGGCGTCGGTGCCGTGTGCTTCAATACCGCCTGCAAATACTTTACGCGTATCTTTTTCGATTTTAGCGGCAAGTTTTGGCTGCATCATATTACCAGTACGTTTTTGTACTAGGTCTTCAAGTTCAATGCCGTCAATCATGTCTAGTGGGTCAAGTACGTTACCTTTTGACTTAGACATTTTATCGCCATTGTCGTCACGTATTAAGCCAGTTACATATACGGTTTTAAACGGAACTTGTGGTTTGCCATTTTCGTCTTTTACAAAGTGCAGCGTCATCATAATCATGCGCGCAACCCAGAAGAAAATAATATCAAAACCAGTTACCAACACGTCAGACGGGTGGAAGGTTTTTAAATCATCGGTATTTTCTGGCCAACCTTGTGTAGAGAACGTCCAAAGCGCTGATGAGAACCATGTATCAAGTACGTCTTCGTCTTGGCTTAGCGTTACGTTATCTGCAATGTTGTTTTCACGGCGTACTTCAGCTTCGTCGCGACCAACAAATACGTTACCTTCATTGTCGTACCAAGCTGGGATACGATGACCCCACCAAAGCTGGCGTGAAATACACCAATCTTGTACGTCGTTCATCCACGAGAAGTACATGTTTTCGTATTGCTTAGGTACAAATTGAATATCGCCGTTTTTAACAGCGTCTTTTGCCGGTTCAGCAAGTGGTGCAACACGTACATACCATTGATCGGTAAGTAGTGGCTCAATTACAACACCAGAGCGATCGCCGTAAGGAACCGTTAAACCATGGTCTTCAATTTTTTCAAGTAAGCCAAGTTCTTCAAATTCTGCCACAATTGCTTTACGCGCTGCAAAACGATCAAGGCCGCGCAAGCGCTCAGGAATTGGCGCATCAAACTCAATTTCTTTACCGTCAAAGGTGTATGTTTCACCTTGGGTTAAAATAGCGGCGTCTTTATCGAAAATGTTGATCATCGGCATTTGATGACGTTTACCCACTTCGTTATCGTTAAAGTCGTGCGCTGGGGTTATTTTTACACAGCCCGTGCCTTTATCTTTATCGGCATGTTCGTCAGCAACAATTTTAATACGACGATTAACGATGGGTAATAAAATATCTTTACCGATTAAATCTATGTAGCGTTCGTCATCTGGATTTACTGCAACACCTGAGTCGCCAAGCATAGTTTCTGGACGCGTTGTTGCTACTACAATGTAGTCTTTTCCGTCTTGTGTTGTAACGCCATCAGCTAGTGGGTAACGTAAGTTCCACATGTGGCCTTTTTTGTCTTTGTTTTCAACTTCAAGATCAGAAATAGCCGTATGTAACTTAGGATCCCAGTTTACTAGGCGTTTACCACGGTAAATTAGGTTTTCTTTATGAAGGCGTACAAACACTTCTTTAACGGCTTCAGATAAACCATCATCCATTGTAAAACGTTCACGATCCCAATCAACCGATGCGCCAAGGCGACGAAGTTGCTTGGTAATAGTGCCGCCTGATTCTTTTTTCCATTCCCAGATTTTATTAATAAAATCTTCGCGGCCTAAATCGTGGCGTGTTTTACCTTCTTCAGCATGCAGTTTACGCTCAACCAACATTTGCGTTGCAATACCTGCGTGGTCAGTACCTACTTGCCATAATGTGTTGTTACCTTGCATACGTTTAAAACGCGTCAAGGTATCCATTATTGTATCTTGGAAGGCGTGGCCCATGTGTAAGCTACCAGTGACATTTGGCGGCGGGATCATAATTGAATATGGTACGCCTTTGCCAGATGGCTTAAAGTAGCCTTTTTGTTCCCAGTCTTGATATAGAGACTGTTCAATATCTTGCGGATTGTAGGTTTTATCCATTACACAGAACCTTAAATAAGTACTTAAATTAGTTGGTTAGTTTGCCTGATTGGCTAGCTATTAATATCTTGCGTGGTGAGATTGGCACCGAGTTGGCGTAGCTTTTTAAAACGCTCGCGGGCTGCTTGTTTAGCCGCTGCTTCTACGGGTACAAAATCAAAAACTTGGTTAAACCGACGAATGTAATCCGGTAACTGAGTAGCCAAGTTAATTAAAACTTTACGATTGCCAACAGGTGGCGTAATACCAATTTCTACAGGTGCGCCGCCTTTAGGGCCTTCACCTTGTAAATTATGTGGCACAAAACTATCTGGATCGAATGCCCAAATTATTTCATCAATGGCACAGGCTGCTTCGTTATCGTTAACACAAATAAACACACGCTGCCCATTTCGATACTGATCGGCCGCAATTTGAGCAGCCAAAGCAAAATGATCGTCAGCCTTCGCTTTAGACTCATCTTGTTGCTTTAGAACGAAAAATTTAGCGTTCATGTTCATTGTATTGGGGTTTCCCATGACATTGAATGTATACCAAATTGATATACATAAATTAAGAGGCAGATTTTGCCATATAACGGGGTTTGCTTCAATTAATACACAAATAAATAAGGCGCCAAATGGCGCCTTATAAGTAGCTAAACAGTGTGTTTAATCTTGAGCGGCTTCACTTACGCCAGCTCTATTTAATAAATACTGAGTAAGCATTGGTACAGGACGACCCGTTGCGCCTTTTTTAGCGCCACTGCGCCACGCTGTACCGGCAACATCTAAATGCGCCCAATGATACTTTTTAGTAAATTTAGACAAGAAACATGCCGCAGTAATAGTACCCGCAGAGCGTCCACCTAAGTTTGTAAAGTCAGCAAATGGGCTTTCTAGCTGATCTTGATAGTCATCCCATAACGGTAACTGCCATGCACGGTCGCCACTTTGCTCAGACGCTTTTAATAAATCGTGTGCAAGTGGGTTATGGTTTGATAGTAAACCAGTCGCATGCGCGCCAAGGGCTACAATACAAGCGCCAGTAAGTGTTGCTACGTCAATAACCGTATCCGGGTTAAAACGTTCAACGTACGTTAGTGCGTCGCACAATACTAAACGACCTTCAGCGTCGGTGTTTAACACTTCAACTGTTTGCCCCGACATTGTTGTTAAAATATCACCCGGGCGATACGCGTTTGAGCCAGGCATGTTTTCACAGCCAGCTAAAACACCAATAACGTTAATTGGCAATTGCATTTGTGCAAGTGCACGCATTGCGCCAATAACACCTGCAGCGCCGCCCATGTCGTATTTCATTTCGTCCATGCCTTCGCCTGGTTTTAATGAAATACCGCCTGAGTCAAACGTTAAGCCTTTACCAACAAGTACAATAGGGGCTTGGTCGTCAGCGGCGCCTTTGTAGTTAATAATCGACATAATTGATTCGTTATCACTACCTCGGCCAACAGCTAGGTAAGAATTCATGCCTAGTTCTGCCATTTGCTTTTCGCCAATAATATCAACAGTGATGTTGTCAAAATTAGTTGCCAACTCTTGTGCTTGCTCGCCTAAGTACACTGGGTTACAAATATTTGGTGGCATATTGGCCACGTCTTTACACAGCTTACTACCTGCAGCAATGGCTAAACCATGCTCAATGGCACTTTCGCCAATCGTTAGTTCGCGTCGTGTTGGTACGTTAAACACCATTTTACGAAGTGGACGACGAGGGTCTACTTTTTTACTTTTTAATTGGTTAAACGTATATAAGCAATCTTGCGTTGTTTCTACTGCTTGACGAACTTTCCAGTAAGTGTCGCGACCTTTAACGTGTTGTTCTGTTAAAAAGCAGACTGCTTCCATAGAGCCTGTTTCGTTTAAGGTATTAATAGTTTTAGAAATAATTTGTTTATATTGCTTATCATCAAGCTCGCGCTCTTTGCCACAACCAACAAGCAATATGCGCTCGCTTAATACATTGGGTACATGATGCAATAATAAAACTTGGCCTGGCTTACCTTCTAAGTCGCCACGGCGAAGTAAATTAGAGATATAGCCATCACTAATTTTATCGAGTTGTTCACCAATGGGGGATAACCTACGTGGCTCGTAAACGCCAACCACAATACATGCGCTGCGCTGTTTTTCTGGGCTACCACTTTTTACGTTAAATTCCATTGTCACTCCTGATTTTGAGTCATTTAAGTTAGTAAGTTGGGGCTAAAAAAGTATTTTCTAGTCTTATCTACGTAACTTATGTAAGGATAATTCTTATTTTAGCTGATTTTGCTAGACTCTTACTGTGTAATTGAACTTTATATGCTTAAGGGCTACTAATGCAACATTATATCGTGCACTTAGGTAGGATAATTAAATTTGATGGCTTATAATAATAGCCTATTTGCCGGTATTAATTGGGTAAAATAGCTATTTAACTATTCAATTCTCACTATCTTAGTGAAATTCCATGTTTAACAGGGGCGAGCATTGCTAATTTTCCGTTATTTGACCGCTGAGGTTTTAAAATCGCAGGTCGCCGTATTTTTAACTTTAATGACAATATTTTTGTCACAAAAGTTAGTTGGTATTTTAGGTGATGCCTCTGAGGGCAGCATTCCTGCTAAATTAGTGCTATCGATGATTGCACTAAAGCTTCCACAACTAGCCTCGCTAATACTTCCGCTGAGTATATTTTTAGGCATTATTTTGGCTTACAGCCGTATTTACGCAGATAGCGAAATGACCGTGCTTAAAGCCTGTGGCGTAAGTGAATGGTATGTTGTGCGCGTAACGCTTATATCAAGCGTTGGGCTTGCTATATTAGCCGCTGCATTGACTATGTATATAGCGCCGTGGGCAAGCGAGCAAGAGTATCAATTGAAAGAACAAGCCAAAGCCGATGCAGGGTTATCTGCACTAAGAGCTGGGCGGTTTCAAGAAACCGGTAACGAAAAAGCCGTGGTGTTTATCCATAATATTGAAAAAGGCGGCAAAGAGCTTAATAAGGTATTTGTTGCACAGTTACCTGATAGCGAAAAAGGCAATCTAGCGCGCTTAGTATATGCACAGCAAGGTGTTGTGGTTGAAGCCGTAAATGGTGAGCAACAGCTAGTACTAACAGACGGTAAACGTTACGAAACAGACGGCACTACGCCTGCACTTAATTTAACAGAATTTGATGGTTACAGCGTACAAATACGAGAACAAGAAATAGAGCATCAACGCCGTAAATTAGAGGCTGTGCCAACTAACCAATTATTGGCTATAAACACTCCTGAATCTATTGCTCAATGGCAATGGCGACTCGCTATTCCGTTATCAATCCCACTACTTACCTTACTGGCAGTGCCGCTAAGTGTGGTTAATCCTCGCCAAGGTAAATTTGCAAAACTAGTGCCAGCTATTAGCTTGTACTTAGGCTACTTTATTTTACTAAATGCCGCTAAATTTGCAGTTGAAGATGGCAAAATCCCGCCTTCAATCGGCTTGTGGTGGATTCACCTAAGTGCCCTGTTTATAGGTGGGTTATTAATTATAAAAGGGCGACCACTGGGCGCTTGGCTTAAAGCCGTTGTAACTAAGCGGGAGTTAGGCTCATGATGAAAACGCTTGATTGGTATTTAGGCCGCAGTATTTTACAAACTACTGGCTTTGCATTGTTGGTACTTGTTGGTATTAGCACCTTAATTAAATTTATCGACCAGTTGAAGTCGGTAGGGCGCGGCAGTTACGACTTAATGACCGCAATGCTTTACACGCTTTACACAATACCTGGCGATTTAGTGGTGTTTTTTCCGATGGCTGCGCTAATTGGAGGCTTAACGGGTTTAGGGGCACTTGCCTCAAACAGTGAGCTGGTAGTGATGCAAGCCGCCGGTATGTCGCGCTTACAAATAATTGGCTCTGTGATGAAAACAGCCATATTTATGGCTGTATGCATGATGGCTCTTGGCGAATGGGGTGCACCTGAAGCGCAATTACACGCTAAAGAAATGCGTAACCAAGCAATACATGGCGGCGATGTGTTTAATACACAAAAAGGTGTATGGGCTAAAGACGGCAATAATTTTATTAATATTGAAGATGTTGATGAAAACGGCAGGCTCAACGGGGTACACATGTACCACTTTGATAAATCGTTAGAGCTTACCCAAATTACTAAAGCAAGAGATGCACTAAGCCGAAAAGAAGGCTGGCTGCTTCGTGACGTAAATAAGGTTATTATTACTAGCGAAAAAACCACAACAGAGCAATTACCAGAAGAGTTTTATCCTTCGCAATTGACCGCTGAAAAGTTAGGGGTTGTTTCGGTAAAACCGGAGTCACTTTCATTTACTGGGCTTTGGTCGTATTTAAGTTACTTAGAGCAAAACGAACAAGACACAAGTACCTACGAGCTTGCTCTATGGCGTAAGTTGATGCAGCCAGTATCTGTTGCGGTAATGCTGCTGGTGGCGCTCTCGTTTATATTTGGCCCGCTGCGTACCGTTACTATGGGCGCACGCATTATTATGGGTGTTGTAACGGGGATTGTGTTTCACTTAACTAATGAAATATTTGGCCCTGTCGTTATGGTTTACCAAATACCTGCCATTATAGGGGCGGTATTACCCAGTATTATATTTATAGGCTTTGCGACATATTTGATGAATAAACGGGTATAGATTTACCTATTCAAAGCATGAAAAAGGGTGACCACTGGTTAATGCAGATCGTTTAAGCTAATTGAACGATCTTTCAAAGGGCTCATAATAGGCTACAACAGAAGTTGTGGCCTATTTTTATGTCTGA